>WLWR01000094.1 GCA_012103495.1 Legionellales bacterium | reverse complement strand
GGCGATTGCCAATGCCGAAAATAATAAAGCGGCGGATATCGATGCATTGATTATTTCAAAGGCGTATGTGGATGAAGGGACAACACAGCGTCGATTCAGGGCAAGAGCCAAAGGGCGAGGCACGCGTATATTGAAGCGTTCTTGCCATATCACCATCACAGTATCCGATAACGAGGAGTAGTCTACATGGGTCAGAAAGTACACCCCTACGGAATTCGCTTAACGATTACGACCGATTGGAAATCCAAATGGTATGCAGAAGGCGACTATGCTAAATTGTTGGCGCAAGATATTGAAGTACGTCGTGTACTGAAAAAGAAATTGTATCAAGCCGGCGTGAGTCGAATTGTGATTCAACGATTAGCCAACCAAGTTATCATTTTAATTCACACGGCAAGACCCGGGGTGATCATTGGTAAAAAAGGTGGTGGTGTTGAAGAGTTAAAAACAGAGATTTCTAACTTACTACGATTGCCGGTACATTTGAAAATTGAAGAAGTGCGTAAGCCGGATATTGAAGCGGTCTTGGTTGCTGAAAATGTTGCACAACAGATTCAAAATCGAGTTATGTTTCGACGAGCCATGAAACGTGCTGTTACCTCGGCGCTACGATCTGGTGCTCAAGGCATTAAGATCTGTGTTAGCGGTCGATTGGGTGGTGCGGAAATTGCCCGTAGTGAATGGTATCGGGAAGGGCGAGTGCCTTTGCACACTTTTCGTGCTGATGTTGATTATGGCACTGCCGAAGCGTTAACTACCTATGGGATTATCGGGGTCAAGGTTTGGATTTTTAAAGGCGAAGTCATGCCGCATGAAGCGGATAAGCAAGCCGCGTAAGCAATATAAGGTATTACTACCATGTTACAACCGAAACGAACAAAATTCAGGAAACAGCATAAAGGCCGGAACCGCGGTTTGGCGTGGCGTGGCAATAAAGTTTCTTTTGGTAAATTTGGGCTGAAAACAACCCAATTGGGGCGGATTACGGCGCGCCAAATTGAAGCAGCCAGACGAGCAATGACACGGCATGTCAAGCGTGGTGGTAAAGTTTGGATTCGGATTTTCCCGGATAAGCCTATTACGCAAAAACCGTTGGAAGTGCGTCAGGGAAAAGGGAAAGGGAATGTTGAATATTGGGTGGCATTGGTACAACCCGGTCGAGTGTTATTTGAAATGGAAGGCGTCGATATTGAATTAGCTAGAGAAGCGTTTCGCCTGGCGGCGCAAAAACTTCCAGTGAAAACTATTTTTGTAGAGAAGGTGGATTAGTCATGTTAGCCAAAGACTTGCGACAAATGACGGTAAACGAGTTAACTACAGAATTGAATTCTCTATTTAAAGAGCAATTTAATCTGCGTATGCAGCGCGGTGCTGGGCAATCGCCTCGCAATCATTTGTTTAAAAAAGTTCGACGTGACATTGCACGAATCAAGACTGTACTTCATGAAAGAGCAGGTGAGCAAGCATGAGTGAATTAAATAAGCAACCTCGAATTGCAACGGGTGTTGTGGTTAGTGATAAAAATGATAAAACCATTGTGGTTGCCATTGAACGACGAATCAAAGATCCCTTATATGGGAAATTCAAACGTCAAACACGCAAGCGCCATGTACACGATGTCGACAACGTTGCCAAGCTGGGCGACAAAGTTCGAATTAAAGAGTCACGCCCTCACTCTAAGTTGAAAGTATGGGAATTGGTTGAAGTGATTACTGAAAATTAATTAATGCATTGGTGTGGATTAGTTGATATAATCCGCGAACTTTTTTGGGTGCTTTGGTTCAAATCAGCGCAACAAGAAAGAATACCCTTAACGATAACATGCTCTTAGATGGGGAAATGTCCCTCCGCGTTGTAGTCGCGAGAAGTTGAGAGTTTTGGAGAATAAAATGATACAAATGCAATCGGTGCTCCAAGTTGCGGATAACAGCGGCGCTCGTAAAGTAATGTGTATTAAAGTATTACGCGGTTCGCATCGTCGTTATGCAGGTATTGGTGATGTGATCAAAGTTAGTATCAAAGAAGCAATCCCACGTAGCCGGGTAAAAAAAGGCGATGTGATGAATGCGGTGGTGGTACGAACAGCAAAAGGCGTGCGACGTAATGATGGTTCAGCCATCCGCTTTGATGGTAATGCCGTGGTGTTATTGAACAATCAACTGGAACCAGTTGGGACCCGGATTTTTGGTCCAGTAACACGTGAGCTACGTGAATTGAAATTTATGAAAATTATTTCATTAGCGCCTGAAGTACTGTAATTCATTGTAAGGTTGAAAATTATGGCAGCAAAGATTCGCAAAAATGATCAAGTGATTGTGATTGCTGGAAAAGACAAAGGTCGTCAGGGGGCGGTGTTGCGAATTGTCGATGATGGACAACGCGCTTATGTCGAAGGGATCAATCTGGTTAAAAAACATACCAAACCAAATCCACAGCAAGAACAACCTGGCGGCATCATTGAAAAAGAAGCTCCCATTCATATTTCTAAATTGGCATTGATTGACCCCACCAGCAATCAAGCATCGCGAGTGGGTTTCAAGCTGTTGGAAGATGGTAAAAAAGTTCGCTACTTCAAACGTAGCGGCGAATTGGTTGATGTATAAAGGTTAACAACATGGCACGATTGAAACAATTTTATCAAACAGAGGTCCTCCCAAAATTGATGAAACAATTTGGGTATCAATCTGTGATGCAAGCGCCCAAGCTGACTAAAATAACGGTCAATATGGGGGTTGGTGAAGCAGCCAGTGATAAAAAAATTCTGACCCACGCGCTGGATGATTTAGCTCGAATCACCGGTCAACGTCCGGTTACGACCCGAGCACGTAAATCCGTTGCTGGATTTAAAATTCGTGAAGGATGGCCAATTGGCTGTAAAGTAACGCTGCGCGGGGCACGAATGTATGAGTTTTTAGATCGATTGATCACCATTGCCATTCCTCGGATCCGAGACTTTCGTGGATTTTCCCCCAAAGCTTTTGATGGCCGTGGCAATTACAATATGGGGTTGAGTGAACAAATTGTGTTTCCAGAAATTGACTATGACAAGATTGATAAATTGCGTGGTATGGATATTGCAATTAGCACAACGGCGCAAACCAATGAAGAAGGTCGAGTATTGCTCGCCGGGTTTGATTTCCCATTCAAAGGGCGTGATGCCAATACAAAAGATTGATAGAAGAGGATAAGTTGTGGCAAAAAAATCAATGATTGCACGTGAAAATAAGCGTAAAAAATTAGTTGAACATTATCGTAAACAACGAGCAGAATTAAAAGCAATTGTCGGTGATGTGTCATTAGATTACGATGAGCGCATGCAAGCGCAAATGAAATTACAAAAACTGCCTAGAGCTTCCAGTGTTGTTCGCTATACTCGACGCTGCTCCTCGTGTGGGAGACCCAAAGCAGTTTATCGTAAATTTGGTTTATGCCGAATTTGCTTACGTAAACACCTAATGAATGGCGAAGTGGCTGGTGGCCGCAAGTCCAGCTGGTGATAAATAGGTTAATTGAAAGGGTAATGACGTTATGAGTATGCAAGATCCCATCGCGGATATGCTGACCCGCATTCGCAATGCTCAGCGAGTTGGCAAACCAAAAGTCACATTTGCCAAATCGAAGATCAAGCAGGCGATTGTGCAAGTATTAAAAGAAGAAGGTTATCTGAGTGACTTTGAAGTTACACAGACCGATAAACCTGAAATTATAGTTACCTTGAAATATTATCAAGGGCAGCCAGTTATTTCACGGCTTACGCGTGTCAGTCGCCCGGGATTGCGAATTTATAAACCTTCAACTGACTTACCGCGGGTGAGTGGTTTTGGCATTGCCATTATTTCTACTTCGCGGGGAATTATGACCAACAAATTAGCTCGTCGCCAAAAAATAGGCGGAGAGATAATTTGTGAAGTGGCTTAATGGGAGAGGCTGAACATGTCAAGAATTGCAAAAAAACCAGTGCCTATTCCCAAAGGGGTTGAATGCACCCTCACCGGACAACAATTGATGGTGAAAGGTCCTAAAGGCAGTCTAACACTGGATGTGCATCAACAAGTTAGGGTACAGCAGCAAACCGATGATGGTGAAAGTGGCACGGGTCTTCCGATTTTAACCTTCAAAGCCAAAGATGGTTCAAAAACAGCAATCGCGTTGTCAGGTACCATGCGTGCATTAGCAAATAATTTAGTGACCGGTGTCAGTCAAGGATTTGAGCGACAATTGGCTCTAGTGGGTGTCGGATATCGGGCACAAGTCAAAGACAATATCGTTAACTTGGCGTTGGGTTTCTCCCACCCGGTGAATTACACCTTACCTGAAGGTGTGACAGCGGAAACCCCGAACAATACCACGATTGTATTGAGGGCCAATGACAAACAATTATTGGGACAAACCGCGGCAGAAATTCGAGCATATCGTCCACCTGAACCTTACAAAGGAAAAGGCATTCATTATGTGGGTGAACATATTCTTCGTAAAGAAGCCAAGAAGAAATAAAGGTTGAGTGATGAATAAATTAGCGGCAAGATTAAAACGCGCCAAACGAGGTCGTTTGCGAATCAAAGAGCGATTACGACTTTCAGTGCATCGATCTTCACGTAATATCTATGCGCAAATTATTGATGATCAAACTGGTAAAACATTGGTCAGTGTGTCCACCTTGGAAAAAGCACTGCGTGATCAGTTGACCGGTGATAAAACAGCCCAAGCGACGCAAATGGGTAAAGCAATGGCTCAGCGCGCAAAGGAAAAAGGCATTGAAGAAGTTGCCTTTGATCGATCCGGATTTAAATATCATGGCCGAGTCAAAGCGTTTGCCCAAGCGGCGCGTGAAGGTGGCTTAGCATTTTAATAACACAAGGTAAACTTGAGTAAGAGAATAGTATGGCAGCATTAGACGAATCTTCACATAACGAAGGATTGATGGACAAATTAGTCGCCGTTAATCGGGTCGCTAAAGTCGTAAAAGGCGGACGTCAATTTGGTTTTACCGCATTGGTTGTGGTCGGTGATGGCGCTGGTCGTATCGGTGTGGGTTGCGGCAAAGCTAGAGAGGTGCCGGTCGCCATTCAAAAAGCAATGGAACAGGCACGTAAAGGTATGGTTCGCATCGAACTCAAAGGGGATACTATTTTTTATCCAATTAAATCTATCTATTGTTCGTCGCGGGTGATTATGCGACCTGCCAGCGAAGGAACTGGAATCATTGCCGGAGGCGCGATGCGGGCGGTGTTTGAAGTATTGGGTGTTAAGAACATTGTTGCGAAACAAATTGGGTCTACCAATCCTCGCAATGTGGTTCGAGCAACCATCAATGGATTACTCAACACAGCAACTCCCGATTTCGTTGCCGCAAAACGTGGCAAATCCATCGAAGAGATTAAAGAGTAACAGTCATGGCAAAGTTAAAAATTACATTGATAAAAAGCTTAATTGGCCGATTGCCTAAACATCGCCAAACTGCCTATCATTTAGGGCTGCGTCGCATGCATCAAACGGTTGTCAAAGATGATACCGCTTCGATCAACGGCATGGTGGATCAAATTCGTTATCTCGTGCAAGTTGAGGAGTGCTAATAATGAAACTCAATACCTTAACCCCAGCAGAAGGTGCTAAACGCAATGCCAAACGAGTTGGTCGAGGCATTGGCAGTGGCTTAGGTAAAACTTGTGGACGAGGACATAAAGGTCAAAAAGCACGTTCTGGTGGTCGAGTACGCATAGGGTTTGAAGGTGGCCAAATGCCTTTGCAAATGCGTTTACCAAAATCCGGCTTTACTTCGCGCAAACAATTGTGCCGTGAACAAATTCGATTGCATGAGTTAAATACCATCGCTGGCGACACAGTAAGTTTGGAAACACTCAAAGCCGCTGGGTTGATTCGTAAAAACACTTTGCATGTTAAGATTTTTGCTTCTGGTACTCTGGATAAATCGGTCACGGTGGTTGGTATTCCTGTAACCAAAGGTGCTCAACAAGCCATAGAGGCAGCCGGCGGCAAGGTCGAATAAGTCCATGAAACGCGCAGCTGCTCATTTGCCTCAACGAGGAGGCGGGTTAACCGAATTGCGCCAACGCATTTTCTTTGTTTTGTTGGGGATTCTCATTTATCGTATTGGTGCGCATGTTCCTGTCCCAGGTTTGGATCCGGAACGGTTGGCTCAATTGTTTAGCCAGCAAGAAAGCACCATTATTGGCTTGTTTAATATGTTTTCAGGTGGTGCATTGTCACAACTTGCGGTGTTTGCCATTGGCATTATGCCGTATATTTCTGCTTCGATTATCATCCAACTTTTTTCTTCGGTTTCGCCTAAATTGATCCAGTTGAAAAAAGAAGGTGAATCCGGACGACGCAAAATCAATCAATATACTCGCTATTTAACCTTGGCATTGGCGATTTTCCAATCGTTGGGGATGTCACTGTATTTAGCTGGTAATGGTATTGCTTTGTATACGGGCTTTATATTCTATTTTACCGCCACGGTGACGCTGGTAACCGGTACCATGTTTTTAATGTGGTTGGGTGAGCAAATGACTGAGCGTGGGATTGGCAATGGGATTTCCATCATCATTTTTTCTGGTATTGTTGCCAGTATGCCCAGCGCGGTGGCACAAGTTATGGAGCAAGTCAGAGAGGGACAAATGCAAGGCCTTGCCCTGTTGATTTTGCTTGCGGTCGTTGTTTGTGTTACTGGATTTGTTGTGTTTATGGAACGTGCGCAACGGCGGATCAAAGTAAATTATGCCCAACGACAGCAAGGGCGTAAAATCTATGCAGCCCAATCCAGCCACCTCCCATTGAAAATTAATATGGCTGGCGTGATTCCTCCTATTTTTGCTTCCAGTATTATCTTATTGCCTGCCAGTTTAGCGCAGTGGTTTGGTCGGGATGGTTTGGCCTGGCTGGGGGATATTGGCATTGCTTTATCGCCTGGGCAACCGCTGT
>WLWR01000093.1 GCA_012103495.1 Legionellales bacterium | reverse complement strand
GGAAGCAAGGGCGTATGTGGGGTTGCTCCACGATAATATAGAAGATTTTAAGGAGCGTATTGGAATTTGTAAAGAATTATTAAATAACGTATTAAATGATTTATTAACTCTATCATTGTTGTTTGATCATTGGCTTGAAGAGCCTCATCGTAATCACCTCCAACAAACTTCTGCATCTCATTCCAAATTGGAGCAGTCTGATCACAGAATTTAAGACTGATCTTGAATGCATAGATAAACCACTCAATAATGACAGAAGGAATAGAACCTGTGTGCAATAAATGGGTGATTTTTGCTCTCTCACTGAATCTTTTGATTCCATCCTCTAAAATTTGTAACTTATTCAATTGAGTATCAATTGCACGTAAAGGATCCTTTATCGCGGCTAATTTCTCATACCACGGTGTTAACACGCTAGACCAATCCACCGTAGCTTCTAACATCTCCACATCCCCGAGAGCTGCGGCAGTAAACACAAGCCGTTTGAGATTAAAATCAGCATGATGAGCAAACAAATAAATAGGATCGCCGTCAGTAACAAGCGCGTAAAACCCTCGCGAATCTCGCTCCGCTTGTTCTGCCAACGGACTCAGAGGTGTGGTAGAGATGTCCGCTGGGAATAATTCTGTCCAAATTGCTGGATCGGTAATAATAGTTGCCTGTAAATCTGTTTCTGTTTCTTGTTGCCAAGCAGGAGTGGATGCAAGGGTAAACGGTTGATTCGGTGGTATCATTGCCTCATGGTGTAAGGGCGGCGTAACCGCATGCCAAAATTGACTGTGACGCAAACGCAATAACCAAGCACCACGTGAGTAAGGTAATGGATGCTGGTTTGCCCAACCACCATCCAAGCGCAGCAGTGCTAATGTCGTAATGGCTACGCCACTGCTATGAGTATCTCCATCTCTGAGTAAAGGGAGATGTCCTGGATGATGAAAAATTTTATGATTGAGAGAAGAAACACTTTGCTGCCTAGTGCTCAAACATCTACTAAGCCCCGCATCGGGTTGAGAAGGTTCTAACTCTCTTTTAAAATGTGATGAAGAAGCAGCATTAGGGTTGCTGGCATTGTCCGACGATAGGGAAGGATTCTTAGTTAAGCACTGATAAAAATAATCGTTGTTATTATTATCATCTAAAGTGTGTGCCTCTCTTCGAAAAGCATCATGTAAACCATCAACAACAATTTGTAAAACTTGCGGAACATCTTGAGATAAGTATCCACTGTGAAAAAACACTTGCCCATCTTCTAAGTCTGGTAACACAATGTGCCATTCTACTAAATACCACTCTCCCATGATTGTCTTAAAATTAGCTTCTTTTTTTGGGGGTGCTGTTGTAGAACGATGAGTAACGGTAGATGGTATATAAACTGGCCATAGAATTTGCAGTGCCTGATTATTATCCGGCTTTGCTTGCTTTATCCAAGTACGCATGCCCTTTGCAATCTTTTGGATTAAATCAGGCAAAACAACTTGATAAGTATTAGGGTGACGCTGTTTCTTATATTGAGTTAACCGTACAATTTCTCGGGTATCAAATTTACCACAGCAGTAATTTTTAATAACATTACGGCGAATTATTGATCCCTCTAATGCCGTTTGCATATCACTCGTCAATGATTCGATAGGAAGTTGGCCTTCAATAATTTTTTCCGAACAATTTAAAAATCGATAATAAACTTGACCGTTTTTCTTTGCCTTTGAATTACATTGCAGATAAATGGTTGCATCTTGCATTTCTTGTTTATCTGGAAATTTATAAACTAAGCGAATGAAACGATACTCCCCCCTTATCTCAGACAAAGATCCGGATGACGGTGAATCATTTTCATTAAGCGTACTAGCAGCTAATGTAAGTTGATGTTGGGAGCATTGAACAAAAGTTTTTTTGATCGTTGAAAAATGTGTTTCTGTAATTGAACTTGAACTCAAGTAGTAATCAGTCAATACAGAAGTAGAAACTGGCAATCCTAGTAAATGATGCGCTAATTGAAATATTCGATTCTTGTGTAACAAAAGTTCTATTGTACTGTTAAACCAGTTAGTTTCCTCTTTAATATCAAGATTATCTTGATTATCAGATACTGCAAACCGAGTTTGATTATCTTGTTGCAGTTTCTGACAATATTGAGTGAGCTCGTTAGTCAATTGACTGCCAATGGCCTGTTGTGTATCGATTGGTTGGGCCTGACCTTGTGCCTGACGTCCGCAAACCAAATGCCATTGTGGTTGATCCGTCGTTATATCTTGCTTATTTTCATCAGCTTCAATGACGGCTGGTTCAGCTTGAAATAAAAGTATTGCTTGTTTAGAGTAATCATTCAACTGCGTAGTAAGATCATCCAGATTTAATCGATTCGGAAGTATAATTAAATCATCAGCCAATCTAATTCGTGCCGCCAACAATTGATTGATTTGTTCGGCAGTATAATCATTATTAGGTTCTAAAAAATCCATTCGAGACATCCTGAATTATTTTTATTTGTTAGTTTTAATCACTGTGTTTAAAGCGTACTTGTTTATTAAATTTAACTCAAGAAAGTTTACATTTTAAAATGAAGTAGCAACTCACAATGCACTTTCTTAATAAAACATTAAGTTTTTAAAAGTTGTAATTTAATGGCTCCCTCATTCTGAAATTAAATAGTCACTCGCAACACATTTTCTTAATAAAACATCAAGCTTTAAAATTTTTAATTTAATGCTTGCCATTTTTTTAGTACAGCGTCTCCACTTCCGTTAGTGTTCGGAATCTTAAACTAAGAAGAAATTGATCGCTGAGATTTTAAAAAATTTTATAGCAAGAAAACATCGATTATTATTTTCCAACAAGGCCCTTAAATGGTCGATAAACTTATTTCGCTGTGAGCCTATGACATTAAAATTCTATTGAATGATGCGACGATGGATCAATTTACTTGAAGCTTAGCAAATGAACACAATCAGTCTAAAAAATGGTGGAGCTAACCGGGATCGAACCGGTGACCTCTTGCATGCCATGCAAGCGCTCTCCCAGCTGAGCTATAGCCCCACAAAAGAGAGGCGATGGTAGGCGGCTTGGCTTGTTTTGTCAAGTTGCCAACGGCTGTGATACAGTAGCGTCGTTTTTTCTACCGATTAGAAATCATTGACCATGCTTATCAATTTCATGCAACTACCTTGGCCCACCATTGCCATCGCCATCAGCTTGATCGTGATTGGCTGGATCAGCGCCAGACTCCTTGGACAAGCACTGTATCGTGTGTGTCATAAACGCACGTCTGTCCAACAAGCCAAAGTGTTTCAACGCTTGGTGTTTTACGCCATTTGGGGACTGTTTATTATCATGGCCTTGCAACAATTTGGCGTTAAGTTAGGGGTGTTATTGGGTGCTGCCGGTATTTTTTCAGTGGCGATTGGCTTTGCCGCCAAAACCGCCATGTCCAACTTAGTCAGTGGAATCTTTCTATTGATAGAACGTCCTTTTCGCGTCGGTCATCACATTCGACTCAACCAAATCGAAGGCAAAGTCAGCGCGATTGATTTGCTATCGACTAAAATCACGACCTTTGATCACTTGCTCATTCGCATTCCCAATGAAACGGTGCTGACCACCACTTTAACCAATTTCACTCACTACCCACAACGGCGGTTGGATTTAAGTATCCAGGTTGCCTATGGCACAGATATTCCCAAAGTAAAAGCCATACTGTTGGAATTAGCGCGACAACATTCACAAGTATTGGAACAACCCGCATCCAATGTGAGCTTTTTGGATTTCACCGATGCCGCATTAGCATTGCGGTTTTCCGTCTGGGTGGCAGAGAGTGATTTTTCTCAAGTAAAATCCAGTTTGCAAGAATCAATCAACGATGCGTTTATCCGACAAAATATTGAAATCCCTTATCCGCAATTGACCATCCATCGCCCAGTCAACTCATCCGCCGTGGTCATTTAGGTGGCAAATGCACCGCACCATCCAAGCGTAACGTCGCACCATTAATCATAGGATTTTCAATGATGTGCGATACCAAACGTGCATATTCATCGGGATGACCTAATCGTTTCGGAAATAACGCTTGTTCGATCAATTTTTTCCGTACTTCTTCAGACATCCCAGCCATCATCGGTGTTTCCATCAAACCAGGAGCAATGGTATTTACCCGAATACCAAACTTAGCAAATTCACGTGCTGCCGGTAACGTCAGCCCCACCACACCACCTTTGGATGCGCTATAAGCTGCCTGACCAATTTGTCCTTCAAAAGCAGCCACTGAAGCGGTATTGATGATCACTCCACGTTCCCCATCCTCACCCATCGGCGATGCTTCAAACATTTGTGCCGCCACCAAACGCAACACATTAAAAGTCCCAATCAAATTTACCGCAATCACTTGTTCAAAATCCGCCAAAGGCATCGGTCCTTGTTTACCGACAATTCGTTGTCCAGGAGCGATGCCCGCACAATTGACACACACTTTTGCAATCCCATGTTCACGTTGCACGGTTTGCAACACTTGCGTCACTTGATCCTCGCGCGTGACATCGCATTCGTAAGCCGCACCTTGTAGCGTTTGGGCAATGGCTTGCGCCTGGGAAAGCTGACGATCCAAAACAATAACTTTGGCTTGCGCCTGGGCCAATCGCTTCGCTGTTGCTTCTCCCAAACCGGAAGCACCTCCAGTGATAATGACCACTTGACCTTGAATTTGCATTACGAATCACTCCTTTTAATAAATTGTTGGCTGAGTTGTTTAAACTCGGGGGTAGCGGCACGTTGCAACCACTCAAAAAACACCATTTCACGACTGACGACACCAACCCCATGAGCGGTCAATCGCTGCAGTGCCAATGCTTTATCTTTTGGATCCCGTGAACTGATGGCGTCGGCCACCACAAACACATTGTGTGTAATAGCTAAATCCAAGGCTGTTTGCAACACACACACATGCGCTTCAATACCAGCCAATACCCACTGTGGTTTGTTCAAATAAGCAATTGCTTGCTGACACGCTTGATTTTGCCCGCAGGAAAATTCGACTTTGGCGATCACTTGTTCAGTGGTTAATAATTCAGACAACGCTGGAACCGTTGCGCCTAATCCTTGCGCGTAATGCTCAGAAGCCAAGATTGGAATATCCAGCACTTGGGCCAACTCTAATAACCAACGACAGTTGGCAATGAGTTGATCCGATTGTTCAACCCAGGGAGTTAATTTTTGTTGCACATCAACCAATAACAATCCACTATCGGCGGTATTTAATAACATGTTCGCTATCCTTGTTGAACGACGGTTTGCAATCTTTGCAAATAAGCTGGATCTTTGCAAATAATTTTGCCCGGTGAATCACTAATTTTTGCCACCGGTTGTCCATTGCATTCAGTCATTTTAATCACACAGTCAAAACGACCTACGCCTAGATCGTTGGTCAAGTGAGTGCCAATACCAAACATGACTTGCGTCTGTTGATGAAATTGTTGGTAAATACGCTGTGCTTTTTCCATCGTCAACGAGTCACTAAACACCAATGTTTTATCCAACGGATCAATGCTATTGTATCGATACAAATGCAATACTTGCTGCCCCCAAGCAATTGGATCGCCAGAGTCTTGACGCACACCTTGGAATTGTCGGGCAAATTCACCCTCAAAATCATGCAAAAAACACGCTAAATTCAATGTGTCGGATAATACTATCCCCAAGTGGTGTGGATACTCCTGCAACCACGATCGCCACGCGTGTCTTTGACTCGCCCGCAGGGTTGGTGCGAGCGCTTGAAACGCTTGAATGAATTCATGTGCCATCGTACCCATTGGCGCAAGACGCAATTTTTTCGCCAACGCCACATTGCTAGTGCCACAAACATGCCGTGGTAATTGCGCAGCTAAAGTTTGTACAACTTCTTGCTGCCAAGCACGAGAAAAACGATGACGCGTCCCAAAATCAGCAAATTGAAAATGTTCATTGTCAGCCATTTGTTGCACATAGGCGATTTTTTCTTGCAACCGTCGGCGACCTTCAATGAAATCAGATCGAGGTGCAACTTGACGCGCGTACAATTCATGCATGATGGCCAAACATGGGATTTCAAATAAAATCGTATCCAACCACGGGCCACGAATGGTCAAGGCAAATTTCGGCTCGGTGGTAATGATTACTTGGTGTGGATCCAAACGTAACCGCATCAGATAATCCAAATAGTCTGCTTGCATGAATGGCAATTGCGTAAGGTAAGCTCGCTCGGATTCACGCAAACGCAAGCACGCCAATTGATCAATAGCCGTACGGATCGCACCGGCCAACGGTGTCAAATCCACCGATTCACTGCGCAATTGAAATTGATATTCCACCATTACATCCGGCCATTGGTGAAACACCACTTGCTGCATGGTGAATTTATACAAGTCCGTATCTAACAATGAATCAATAATCATACAGTGATGACCTACTGGGTTAATTGGCTGGCACGAGTCACCAATCGTGCCCCACTTGCACGCATGGTTTCAAGCGCTGCTTGCGTTGCTGTCGGTTCAACCCCTCGACAAGCCGCCAAGTTGACAATCACTTGAAACTGAGCTGCTAACAATTGCAACACGCTGATCTTCACACAATAATCGGTAGCCAATCCGCCAACAATCACGGTATCAATAGCCTGACAATGCAAATACTCAAGGATGCCCGTACTTAAATTTTCGGTTAAATCATGGAAACACACACCATACGGATGCATATCCAATTCCACCCCTTGCCAAACATAATAATCGTACTCGGTGATCGCCGGTAAACCATCGATCAATTCGAAACCCTTGCTACCGACGATGGAATGAGCTGGCCAACGCACATCAACATTCGTACCGGTGACCGACGACATGGCTGGAGACTCGTGTGTTGCCACCCAAATCGCCTCTGGATGATGCGCTTCCTTCACCCCTATCCGTCGATTTGCCCACTGCGCTTGCGCATTCAATTC
>WLWR01000092.1 GCA_012103495.1 Legionellales bacterium | reverse complement strand
AAACCCTTCGGCCAGTTTATTATTGGCTGGTTTGCTATTAGAAGCCGGTTTGCCAGCGGGAGTGTGCAATGTGGTGCATGGCAATCACACGACTGTCAATGCCTTGATTACTCACCCGCAGGTCGATGTGGTCAGTGCAGTGGCGTCCACGCCAGCAGCGCGGACGATTTATCAAACCGCCATTGCCCATGGTAAACGCGCCCATACTTTTGGTGGTGCCAAAAATCATGCGATCATTTTAGCCGATGCCAATCTGGCGCACGCCGGCAGCGCAGTGGTTGAAGCGGCATTTGGTTGTGCTGGAGAACGGTGCATGGCTTTGAGTGTTGCTGTGGTGGTTGGGGATCAAACTGCTGAACAGTGGATCCCAACATTGCAAGAACAAACCCAACAATTGCGTGTCGGACCGGGCCGAGGTTCACACACCGATATTGGACCTCTTATTAGCCGTGCGCATCAAACTCGAGTATTGGAACGAATCGAGCAGGGTGTAGCTGAGGGGGCGCAATTGATCGTCGATAATCGTGAGGTGACAGTGACTGGCTATGAACAAGGATTTTTCGTGGGGCCTTGCATTTTTGACCACGTACAGCCGGAAATGAGTCTCTATCAACAAGAAATCTTTGGACCGGTATTGTGCATTGTACGGGTGGACGATTTAGCCAGTGCCATTCATTTGATCAATCAAAATCCATATGGCAACGGGGCTGCTATTTTCACGCAAAACGGTGGTGCTAGCCGACAATTTGTTCAGCAAGTACAAGTGGGTATGGTGGGGGTCAATGTGCCGGTGCCGGTACCGGTGCCTTATCATGCGTTTGGTGGCTGGAAAGCGTCACGGTTTGGTGATTTGGGTTTGCAAAGCGATCAAATCGTGCAATTTTACACACAGGCAAAATCGGTCACAACCCGTTGGCCACCAGCGGAAGGATAAGCGACATGCAAATAGGATTCATTGGATTGGGACACATGGGGCGTCCGATGGCGCAACAATTGTTGGCGCATCAATACGAGGTACAGGTGTTTGATGTGCAGCCTCAAGCGGTGCAAGCACTGGTTGATCAAGGTGCGTTGGCTGCTGACTCGCCGGCCATGTTGGCACAACAAGTGGATGTTTTGTTTACCATGTTGCAAACAGGCGATCAAGTTTGTGATGTGTGTTTGACAGAGCAAGGCATATTTGCTCATGCAAATCAAACGTTACTGTATATCGACAGTTCTTCGATCGACATTCAAGCGACCCGCCAATTGCATCAACAAGCGCAAACGCGTGGGATCGCTATGTTGGATGCGCCGGTTTCCGGTGGTGTGGCTGGGGCGCAGGCGGCGAGTTTAACCTTCATGGTGGGCGGTGAAGCGGCGGTGTTTGAGCGGGCAAAACCCATTTTGCAATGTTTAGGAAATACTCTGGTGCATGCCGGTGCAGCGGGCAATGGGCAAGTGGCGAAAATTTGCAACAATTTAATTTTAGGCATCAGCATGATTGCGGTGAGTGAAGCATTTACCTTGGCCCAGCAATTGGGATTGGATGCACAAACATTTTTTCAAATCAGTACCCAAGCCTCGGGAGAATGTTGGGCGATGTCGAACTATTGCCCAGCGCCGGGAGTGTTGGCAGACGTGCCAGCCAGTCATGGGTATGAACCGGGATTTACCGCGGCGATGATGCTTAAAGATTTGCAACTGAGTCAGTCGGCTGCCGTGAGTGCACAGGTGAAAACTCAATTGGGTGAGCGTGCATGTGAATTGTATCAAGCATTTGTCGAAGCAGGGCAAGGGCAATTGGATTTTTCCGCGATTATTCAAGCGGTTTCTACCGATCATGAACATCAATAAGATCGATGATCGATGAAACTTCCCATCTTCGTCAAACCGGTTATACTCAAAACATCTTGAAGAAAATAATGTAAACAACAAGACAATAAGGAGTGAACACCATGTACCAACGAGCATTATTGGCTGTTGAATTTGATGAAGTCGGTCATCATGCCGCCCGCCACGCTGCGAAATTAATGAACAAATTAGGCGGCGTGTTGCATTTAACTCACATCATTGAACCGTTTCCTGCCTACGCTTATCCAGGGTTTGCCGGTTTTACTGAAATTGAAGAACCTCTCAAACAACATGCTGAAACCCAATTGCAAACGTTGGGTCAAGAATTGGGTGTGGATGAAGATCACTTATTTTTAGAAATTGGCAGCACCAAACACGAAGTGTTACGGTTGGCAAAAGATTTGAACATCGATTTAATCATCGCTGGCAGCCATAGCAAGCACGGCATTGCTTATTTACTAGGGTCAACCTCAAATGCCATTCTCCACGGCGCCGAATGCGATGTATTAATCGTACGCCCAGACACTAAAGCAAAGTAAACATAGAACAAAAAAATCCAAAAATCTGGGGACAGTATACTTAATTCTTTAACTCGATAAAAAGATATGCGAGGAATTAAGTATACTGTCCCCAGATTTTTATTTGCATTTGGTGTCTGAGTTTTATACAATCGGGCCGCTTTTTTTATCCTTGCCTCACTCAGTATGTATGGGGAGGCTGTGACAACCAAAAGGAGTTTTAACTATGCGGCATTATGAAGTCGTTTTTTTAGTTCACCCTGATCAATCCGAACAGGTTCCTGCAATGATTGAGCGCTATCAAGAAACAATCACCAAAGATGCTGGGCAAATGCATCGCTTGGAAGATTGGGGGCGTCGACAATTGGCGTATCCCATCCAAAAAGTTCACAAAGCGCATTATGTGTTAATGAATATTGAGTGTGATCAAGCGACTTTGGATCAATTGATCCATGGGTTTCGCTTCAATGACGCTGTGCTGCGGCATTTGGTGTTGAATCAAGACGCAGCGGTCGCTGAAGTTTCCCCCTTGATGAAAAAAGAAGAGAAAGAGTAACGTATCTATTCAGCAGAATTTGAAATTTTAGTTAATAGATACAGAATAATCACATTGCATTTGCAGGAGATTGACCATGGCAAACTATCATCGTCGACGTAGAAATAGCCGATTTAATGAAGCCGAAATTGGCACCATTGACTATAAAGATTTAGCCTTGTTAAAAAGTTTCATCACTGAAACTGGCAAAATTGTGCCTAGCCGCATTACCGGTGCCAGTGCTAAATTTCAGCGCAAACTTGCCAAAGCGGTGAAACATGCACGCTTTTTGGGATTGTTACCGTATTGTGATCGTCACAAATAGTTAGCAATTCATGATCAAAGGCTTTGTTGAATTTGTGTTGCGCCACCGGCTCAATGCCCTGGCAATAGCGGTACTGACCTTTTTATTACCCTTGCTCTCATGGATTGCCAGTGTGGTGGTAGGGTTAGTGACCTTGCGTCACGGGTGGCGAGAAGGCGGTTGGATTGTCGTCAGCTTAACGCTGGTATTGGCAATCGTCTTCGTCATGATGGATTGGATGCCGATGGGTGTGACTCCCTCATTGTTTACGGCGCTTTCAATACTGACTGGACCGGTGTTGGTTTGGGGATTGGCAGGCGTTTTGCGCAACTTTCATTCTTGGTCGCAAGTGTTAACAGTGGCTTGTTATCTAGGGTGTGGGTTGGTCATGTTGTTGTTGGCACTGGGCAATGATCCCACACCACTGACTGGTAATCTGGCCGACTACATTGGCAACAGCCCAGAGATCGAAGCGATTGTCATCTGGTTGACCACTTACTTTAGTGGGCTGCAAGTCACCTTTATGTTACTCAATGTATTCATTGCCTTGGTGATTGCGCGCGGTATGCAAGCGATGGTCTTTAACCCGGGCGGTTTGTATCCAGAATTGATTCAAATTCGCTTACCGATGCATCTTGCACTGTTTGCCATTGCAATATTTCTTATGGGTTTGTTGCAAATAGCGTGGGCCAAGCATTTAGTTCCGGTGGTGAGTTTGATATACTTTCTCGCCGGTTTAAGTGTGTTGCATTTTACTGTGCAACGGATGCGTAAGGCGTGGCCTTGGTTGGTTGGATTTTACGGCCTGTTGTTATTATTGTTTCTGTATGTGTTTATGGCGGTTGCCGCCTTGGGCGTCGTCGATACATGGGTGAATGTTCGACGTCAATTATCGACGCGCCGATCGTAAGGGTTGGTTGCTGGGTGTTGAATCCACTAATGAGAGGTAAATCATAATGGAAGTTATTTTATTAGAAAAAGTGGCTAATTTAGGCCAGTTAGGTGACACGGTCACTATCAAATCAGGTTACGGTCGCAATTATTTGATCCCAAAAAACAAAGCGATCCCTGCGACCGATGAGAATTTAAGAGTGTTTGAACAACGCCGCGCTGAGCTGGAACAAAAAGCGGCTCAAGCGTTGCAACAAGCGCAAGCACGCGCCGAACGATTGAATGCGTTGGCGGCCATCAGGATTGCCGCCATGGCCAGTGATGAAGGTAAATTATACGGCTCGGTTGGCGTGCAGGAAATTACCAACGCCATTACCGAAGCTGGCTGCCCAGTGGAAAAACGCGAAGTGCTGTTAAGCAACGGCCCGATTCACGAAGTGGGTGAGTGCCTGATTCAGGTACGCGTGCATACCGATGTGATTGCCGAAGTCACGTTGGTGGTTAGCGCTGCCAAAAAAACCTCGGCGTAACGTTAGTGCCTCTGACTCATGACTGAACAATCGCCTAAAGCGCCGCCTTACTCTCTGGAAGCTGAGCAGGCGGTGTTGGGCGGTTTGATGCTGGACAATCAAGCTTGGGATCAAGTCTCCAATGAATTGCAAGCACAAGACTTTTATCAAGTTGCCCATCAATTAATTTTTTCCACTCTAGGTCAATTAGCCCAACAATTAAAACCGTTTGACGTGGTGACGGTGCTGGAACAATTAAAATCCAAGCAAGCGCTGGATAAAATCGGCGGCGAAGTATTTTTATTTGAATTAGCCAACAACACTCCCAGTGTGGCTAACATCAAAGCTTACGTAGACATTGTGCGGGAAAAATCGGTGTTGCGTCAATTGATTCAAGTGGCACAACGCATTGCTGATCAAGCGTTCACCCCCGAGGGTCGTAGCATTGGCGAATTGCTTGATGAAGCTGAAAGTGAAGTGTTTGCCATTGCTGAACAGACGGGCAAAAGCGGGCAGTTTTTCGATATCAAACAATTGCTGACCAAAGCGGTTGAACGGATTGATAAACTATATCACTCTAATGATCCGATCACCGGATTGGCGACTGGATTTTCTGATTTTGATCAATTGACCAGTGGTTTACAAGAATCCGATCTGGTGATTGTCGCCGGTCGTCCATCGATGGGCAAAACCGCATTTGCCGTCAACATTGCTGAATACGCCACGATTAAAAAGCAGCAACCGATTTTAATTTTTTCGATGGAAATGCCGGGTGATGCTTTAGCGATGCGCTTGATTTCATCGCTAGGGCGTATCGATCAACAGAATTTACGCACGGGGAAATTATCGGATCAGGATTGGCCGCGGATCACCTCAGCGATCCACACTCTGGCCGAAGCCAAATTATTTATTGACGATACGCCAAGCTTATCGCCTGGGGAAGTACGCGCGCGCGCGCGACGCATGGCGCGTGAGCATGGACAAATTGGTTTGATCGTCATTGATTATTTGCAATTGATGCGGGTGCCTGGGTTTCGCATTGAAAATCGCACAGCGGAAATTTCTGAAATTTCCCGCTCGCTTAAAGCACTGGCCAAAGAATTGAACACCCCGGTGATCGCTTTGTCACAATTGAATCGCAGTTTGGAGCAACGTTCGGACAAGCGGCCAGTGATGTCGGATTTGCGCGAATCGGGTGCGATTGAACAGGATGCGGATTTGATTGTATTTATTTATCGCGATGAAGTGTACAACGAAGACAGCCCAGACAAGGGCATCGCCGAGATTATTATTGCTAAACAACGTAACGGTCCGATTGGTAAAGTACGCTTAGCGTTTTTGGGACGCTACACGAAGTTTGAAGGGTTGGCCAATGATACGTATCAACAAGTGGCTTAGCGAGCGGTTGTGCGTTGAAAGCAGGGTGTTTGATGGGTTATCTTGTGAAGATTGAGCGGTTACTTAATTCATTGCTTGCTGTGGCATGGAGATATTGAACACCATTGACCGATGGAGAGTGAGTCAGCATGACACGTCCTTGTGAAATTATTATTGATGAACAAGCCTTACTGCACAATGTCGGCATTGTGCAGCGTACAGCGCCGCACAGTCGCCTGATGGCAATGGTCAAGGCCAATGCTTATGGGCATGGATTGTCTCAAGTGGCGCGCGTGTTAGCCGACTCAGTAGATGCGTTCGGGGTGGCGTGTCTGGAAGAAGCGGTGGTGATCCGGCAATTGGGCATTGCCACGCCAATTGTCCTGATGGAAGGTTTTTTCCACACGGAAGAATTACAACAAATTACGCAATTGGATTTACAAATTGTGGTGCATTCACCACAACAATTGACGGCATTGCAACAAACAGCCTTATCTCAACCGTTGACGGTATGGTTAAAGGTTGATAGTGGAATGCATCGATTGGGATTTCAAAGCGCCGATGTGGCATCTGCCGCGCAAGCGTTACAAGCGTTGCCGCAAGTACAGCAACCGATTGGCTGGATGACGCATTTTGCTCAAGCCGATGAACAGCGTGATACCAAAACTCAAACACAAATTGATTTGTTTCACTCGGTGTGTGAGGGATTTTTGGGTCCTAAAAGCCTGGCAAATTCAGCCGGTATTTTAGCTTGGCCGCATGCCCACGCCGATTGGGTGCGGCCGGGGATCATGCTCTATGGTGTTTCGCCATTTACCGATCAGACCGGCGCGTCGCTGCAACTGCGGCCGGTGATGCAATTGCGATCGCATTTAATTGCGATTCAACAGCTTGCGCAAGGCGAAGCGGTCGGGTATGGCAGTACCTGGGTGTGTCCACAAACCATGCCGATTGGTATTGTAGCGATGGGATATGGCGATGGGTATCCTCGCAATGTTCCGCGGCAGACTCCCGTGTGGATAGGGGATCAGACGGTTCCGATCGTTGGACGG
>WLWR01000091.1 GCA_012103495.1 Legionellales bacterium | reverse complement strand
ATCAAGATTGATCACTGCTTGCTCCCCATATTGATCGCCATCTTTATATCCAACCGTATCAATAATAAACCCTTGATATTTTTGATAGTTTTTCTCAGATGCTAAGACATAAGCAATGTGTATCAATTGCTTATCTTCAAAAGAATTTTCAAGCTTTGGACTATCTTTATAAGGCTGAATATATACATATGAGAGAACAAGAGGCCCAATAATTAAATACGGTAATTCCCCCACAGGAATTGTCTTTAGTAACCTAAAAGGACTTTCTAAACTTCGATATAAATCAACGGTCTGATCGCGTACGACTCTATCAGAATTTAAAACCTCCAGTGTTACTTTATAATTCTCCTCTACAGCTTTCTCCAAAAGATATTCCTGCAAGGCTACCCATTGGTCATTTATTTGTAATCCTCGCTTGTTAAATGAATGTCCATCAACGGCTGTAATAAATTCACCTTGTTTAATGCCACAATGATGATCAGAATCTGTAACTAGGATTCCTGTACTAGAAAAAAAATTTCCCGCGTCCTGTCCCTTGTGAAAGATATAGCCTTCCACTGGTAATGAGACAAACTCTATTTCACGGTCCGAGCGAGTCTGATAGTCAATGAATAATTGAATCACACGAGCCGACATAATCAGCTGATCTCTGTACTCCCATCCCTGCATGAGACCAACTAACGCCTCTCCTGTTTCTGAGGCAACAACAACAGGGGCACCCCGTAATGTGCGGTTTGTGAATGCTGCTATTTTATCTGCCGGAACCATATTTCCGGAATATAGCGTCACTGTTGCCCTTGAGTGAAGATATCTTGTCGATTGCGCTACTCGTTTGAGTGGCAGTTTTGGGTCATACCATGAAAAGCATTGAGCAGCAACACCTCCCGATGCTTTCTTAATTGTCAAATTTTTTGAGTACGCTTCTTTATATTCAAAGCTCCTAGCAAGAAGTTCTATTCCTGATTCAGGTGCCAATTTCACTAAAGGAAGCCCTTTCATCAGTTGAAAAATCGACTGCAAATTAGCATCGCTTACATTTGCAACATCTAAATACGCTAAATTTAAAACTTTACTGTAATGAATGTGATTAGAATCTAATGCAATTTCTACGCCATCCTCTGTTATTAAATACAGTGGGCATGTTTCCTCTGATGATTTTTTTTCCCACATATACGTTGGGAACACCAAATATTTTTTGTCATTCATTTGAATCAATGTGGCTTGTAGATGGATGCTTTTTGGTTCAACTTGATGAGGACGAGCAATATTCGTGACGACCTTAATTTCCATACGTAAGACAAAGGTGGCAGTGGTTGGCATAACAACTCCTTGTTTAGGATTTTTTTAAAAAATTCTTAATTTTTGGTTAATATGGTGGCCTATTAAATCAGAAAAACACACATACCGCCATCACCGAACGGTCGATACAATCTGTCACAAATTAACAATTTGTTGGCTAACTATTTGTTTTTAAACTCTACTATGCTTAATTAAATGGACATTTATTCAGGAGATTCACTCGTCAAAGGATAGACACCAGGCAAGGATAAATCTGTAATGTAATGAATACTCAGGTGCATCGTGTCTTTTTTCAATCCTTTTTTTGGTATTCCCTTTTTCTCCAATTATTTTGGTTTTCCTTCTACACAAACAACCTATTCTGTTGCTGAAAACAGTATCGTCTACGATGTACTGCCAACATCCACTCCTGCACCCTTTGTAAACCCTTTTAACCTTTACTCTTGGTTTTATAGTGGCATCAATTCATCAAATTCAATCATCTCGATCAATGGCGTTTCCGTAGGCAACCATCAATCGGTCATACTGCCTTCAGGCGCTAGTATTAGCATTCTTAATGCGGCAACCGGTTTATTCAGCTACAGCCCTAATACCGCTATTGATGTCTTACCAGGACAACCTTTTATTGACAGTTTCAGTTATACATTTTTTAATGGCTTTTTGGTATATCCATTCACACTCCATGCTCAAGTGGTCGTCTTTGATGGAGGTATCACACCACCGCCCCCTTCACCGGTCACACCACAATTTACTCAATTTAGTGATGACTTAGATTTGAATACGATTACCAACGCTGACATTAATAATGTCGGGTTGGCCGCTTATCAATCAGCGCTGGCGGGAGACGACTATGCAGTATTACCAAATGATGGAACACCTTTAACCCAAGCAGGATTTTATAACACACCGTTTCAAGCCAATAGTGGCGACGATACCATCGTGATCAATGGCGCCGTTGGCATCGCTCTCAATCAAGTCATCACCGTTGAAGGCAATTCTGGTGAAGATAATTTTTTTGTCGAAGGCTCAGGACAACAAGTTGGCCAGTTACTTTTGGAAGGCGGTGCTGGAGCGGATCAATATAACATTGATAATGCCACCCTCATCACAGAAATAACCATCGATGACAATGGTCTATTAGAGGACGATACGTTAACGTTGACCGCACCGGTGTCTAATTCAATGCTGGATTTGGGATTGGGGGCTGATAGTTATAACATTGGTGGTAATTTAGATAATACCAGTATTCTTGATGAAGATGGCGCCGAGCTTATTTTTATCAATGGTTCTATGAGCAATGGTTCTTTTATTGAAATTCTACCCAATGCCACGATTGATAGTAGTATTGTGATCACAGACAATATCGATGCTTCTTTTATCACCACCGGCGCTGGCAATGATGAGATCAGCATTTTAAATACGGTGCTCAACAGTCAGATCAATGCCAATAATGGTAATAACACCATCACGAGCAATGCCCTGAACAATTCAACGATCCGATTCGGTGCGGGAGAAAATACCGTGATTGTTCTTCCTGGCGGAGATATGGTTAATAATAGTGTGATTTTGGATAATCAATTAACCTCCGTGCTCACCGACACCTTGGGTGATCAAATCACCATTCAGGGACGAATACTGGATACCAGTTCGATTTTATTGGCCAATGGCAGTCATGTGATCAACATCGGTGAAGTTTTGGGTACTGATGTCAATAACCCAGTTAGCATTTCAACCTTGGATGGTGATGATTTGTTGGATGTTACTACGAACATTCAAGCAGCAACTATTTCATTGGGCAGTGGCGATGATTCTATTGCAGCACTCTCCCTAAATCTCAGCCAAGTGGATATGGGTTATGGCATGGATAGCCTCACGATTGATAATAACATTAGCAACAGTGAGATAGATATGGGTACCGGGCTAGGAAATAGGGTATCCGCCGATATGATTTCTAATTCAACCATCACCTCAGGAGGCTCTAATGCAGACGATGGCACCGACAATACACTCAGTGTCACCGCAATCAATGTCACTAGTACCCTTTATCAATTGTTAGACACGCTCAATGGCAATCAACTCACGTTAAACGATAGCATCATTAGTAACTCTAGTAATATTAATGGTAGTAATAGCAACGATATGATTATCCTCAACCAAACAAACTTTTTTGATAGTGGTACGATTGACTTGGCTCAAGCAGGCAGTGACCAATTGATCCTGACGGGACTCTTTAGTTCAATCAATGGATCCACACTGATCCTTGGTAACGGAGATGAATTGATCGAAGATCAAACAAGTACAGGCAGCGCATCGTTTGAAAGCAACACTGTGTTTATTGTCAGTGACGCAGCACCTAGCACCAATGTTACCTTTAATATTTCAGTCATCGAAAATTCGATGACTATTGATGATAGTGCTGCCGGTATCAACAGTGTCACCTTTAATAATGGCCTGTTTGGCACAGTTTTGACAGGATCTAGCGGGCGTGATGTGATCAATGCAACGATCATTTCAAGCAATGCGTTGACCAGTTCCTCGATTAATTTGCAAGATGGCAATGATTTGTTAATGGGGATTAATCATCCATTGGGACTGCCACCCAGCTTAGCATTGATTGCCGAAGCCACCGTTGACATGGGACTGGGCGAAGATACCATCGATGATTTCTTTGAAATTATGCAAACCACACTGCTGTTAGGAGAGGGAAATGATACGGTCACCAATATTCAAAGTATCTCTAACAGCATTCTTTTTGGCGATTCAGGTAACGATCAACTGACTAATATCAACCGTATTGAAGCCAGTCAATTATTATTAGAAGGTGATGACGACACCCTGATAGCTTCTCAAGTTGATAGCAATAGCATTGTAGATGCTGGTCAAGGCAATGACACCATTAATATTGCCATTGGCGCCGATTCAACGGTATTCGATGGTGAAGGCATGGATGAGGTCACTTTGGGAGCAGGTAATATTGATATTATTAGTCAAACGACTATGGGGATCCCTGGCGATGGATTTGCAGATACATTTATTTTTGTCGGCTCAACCAGTGTGGCAGATCACAGCATTACTGGATTTACTCAAAATGAAGATGTGATTGATTTAACCAGCTTTGGCCTCACATCAGCAGCCGATTTGAATTTTCAATTCGATGGTAGCGATACAACCCTCAGTAGTATTAACAATCCAAACTATGAAATTACAGTGATTGGTGTTGAGTTGACTGCCGCTGATGTAGGCACAGATATTATTATATGATTTACTGCGATACGGCACATGATTTTCAGATAAGCAATACCATTGCCCTAACGTTTACAGAATGATCACTTAAAAAGACGTAATGACGCAACACAGTTTAGCGAAAAGCCATCGTTGGGGAATAACAGTTCAAGCAAAAAGAACAACCGCTTAGACTTTTTTTATGCGGTTTGTTCTTCTTCTGCGACAGTTGTAGGCTGCTGAGTAGAAAGTTCAGCAATCCCTTCTGCTTCTGGCTGCTGAGACATAGGTCGATCCACTAATTCAACATAAGCCATTGGTGCAGCGTCGCCAACACGAAAGCCACATTTGAGAATACGTAGGTATCCACCTGGACGCTGTTGATACCGTGGACCTAATTCATTGAATAATTTGGTCACCGAGTCACGATGGCAAAGTTTGCTAAACGCCAAACGACGATTGGCAACACTATCTTGCTTACTACGGGTGATCAAAGGTTCAATAAACCGACGTAACTCTTTGGCTTTAGGTAATGTGGTTTTGATTAACTCATGTTCGATCAAAGCGATGCTCAGATTTTTAAACAAGGCTTTACGATGACTACTGTTACGATTTAACTTTCGACCGGCTTTTCTATGACGCATGACGATTAACCTTCATTATTTGCTGGATGGTTCGCAGGTGGCCAATTGTCTAACTGCATACCCAATGACAACGACCGTGATGCCAACACTTCTTTAATTTCATTCAATGATTTCTTCCCTAGATTGGGAGTTTTTAATAAATCATTTTCGGTGCGTTGCACTAAATCACCAATAAAATAAATATTTTCCGCTTTTAAACAATTAGCAGAACGTACCGTCAATTCTAAATCATCGACGGGACGTAACAACACTGGATTCACTGCCGGTTCTTCACGTTTTTGGGCGGCACTTTGCTCGCTTTTTAAATCGACAAACGCAGATAGCTGACGCTGTAAAATAGAAGCAGAAATTTTCACTGCTTCTTCCGGATCTAATGTTCCATTAGTGTGTAAATCTAAAATCAATTTATCCAAATCGGTACGTTGCTCTACCCGCGCACTATCAACGGTATAACTTATTCGCTCAACTGGGCTGAATGAAGCATCCAAGCGTAACACACCAATCTGTGTATTCTCTTCATCACGACGCTTGGGATCAGCAATGCGAAATCCACGGCCTCTCTCTATTTTCAAGCGCATGTCAATGTTACCTTTGGTATTCACATGGCAGATAATATGATCAGGATTTACAATTTCAACATCGTGTTCCAATTGAATATCACCAGCAGTAACAACACCGGCGCCTTGCTTTGCTAAAGACAGAGTCACTTCATCACGCTCGTGTAACCGGATGGCCAACTCTTTTAAATTCAGTAAAATTTCAATAACATCTTCTTGCACACCTTCAATAGTACTGTATTCATGCTGTACACCACTGATTTCCACTTCAGTCACTGCGGCTCCAGGCATGGAAGACAATAAAATTCGGCGCAAAGCATTCCCTAAGGTATGGCCAAAACCACGCTCAAATGGTTCTAACACCACTTTTGCATGTGTGGGTGTGATCATTTGAACATCTACTTTGCGTGGGGTCAGTAAACCCGTCATATCGACAGACATGCGTTTTCTCCAATTCTTCCAAATCGTTATTTAGAATACAATTCAACAACTAAATTAACATTGTAATCTGGCGGTAAATCTTCAATCCCTGGAATGCGGGTAAAGGTTCCCGCCATATTTTTCTCATCCACCGTCACCCAATCCACATCTGCGCGTTGTTTTGCAAGCTCCAACGCTGCTTGAATCCGCAGCTGACTGCGAGCACGCTCACGCACTTCCACTTTATCCGTTGGCGACACTTGAAATGAAGGAATATTCACCACTTGCCCATTCACTAGAATGTTTTTATGAGAAACCAACTGCCGTGCTTCAGCTCGTGTTGCAGCAAATCCAAGACGATACACCACATTATCCAAGCGACGCTCTAGCAACTGTAATAAGCTTTCACCGGTCGCTCCCTTCAGCCGCGTCGCTTTTTTATAGTAATTGCGAAATTGACGCTCCAGCACACCATAAATTCGACGTAACTTTTGTTTAGCACGCAATTGAACACCAAAATCGGTTTCACGTGTGCGTTTACCACTGTGCATGCCAGGAACCGCATCCGGCTTACACTTGGTATCCAAAGGTCGCAAACCACTGAGTAATAATAAATCAGTGCCCTCGCGACGGGATAATTTGCATCTTGGGCCTAAATATCTTGCCATGACTTCTCCTAGACTCGGCGCCGTTTCTTTGGACGGCAACCATTATGAGGAATGGGGGTCTTATCCTGAATGCTTTTCACAGTCAATCCAGTATCAGCAACCACTCGAATGCAATCGCGTCCAGGACCTGGACCTTTAACAACCACATCAACGCTTTTCAAACTGGGAGAAATTGATAAAGCTTCCTCCAACGCTTCAGTCATTGCCACCTGTGCCGCAAACGGAGTGCTCTTACGTGAACCTTTAAAATTACGACCAGCGGTTGATTTACTGATGGTGTTGCCTTGATGATCAGCAACGGTAAT
>WLWR01000090.1 GCA_012103495.1 Legionellales bacterium | reverse complement strand
CTGTTTAATGTATCGAATTAGTGATTCAAATAAAAAATGATCAATCACTTTCTCTTGTTCGGTTATGATTTTTATCAATGAAGGAATGATTTTTGCTGCGGAAAATGAGCTTGAGTGCTGGTTTTTCAGTTTCGTTAATTGCGCTAATTGCCATGATTGATACCGGTTTAAAACTATAAGAATTTCACGTGGCTCTGGTAACATCTCATCTTTATTATCGATAGACACAGAACAAAATTCTGAGTGATTTGCTTGATAGAATCCATCCAAAATAATTCGAACCCAATTGTAAATTTGAGGCAAGTGCTCATCAGAACACTCAAGCCATTGAAGTAATAATTTTTGTAACAGCTTAAAAGAATCAGTCTGTGGTTTTAATCGATTGACCATATTGTGCATGTCTTGACGGAGCAAAGAGAATAGTTGGTCTGAAGGATGTTTAGTAAGAGTCTCAATAATATGCTCAACGGGCCCCAAAATTTGTGATGATTGGAGGAAAGGAAGATCGAAGGCCCCTTCATAATTGTCTTCAAAAGATTCTATCTGCTCAGCAGTCAAATCTTCTCGCCCTACAAGACTGATATCCAAATTAGTCATACTAGGATGAATAGGAAGTTCTAATCCACAATGGCCATGAGGAAAATCAGTTTTGTAATCAGGTTGTGAGTTGTCAGTGGTTTGACAACTTAATTTTTCATCCATAAATTTTTTAAAATTGATGTAGGCTTGGTGAATACCGTTAAATACTTTTAGCGATATTTCTTTTTTCATACCAATCAATTCTTGATTTTTTTCATACCTCTCAACAATAGATTCTTCTTTTTCATCCAGTTGAAATATAGTCATCATGTCATGTTTATATTGTTTGTAATGTGCAGTCGATGTTTCATTTTCTAGCAGTGGGTATTTATCTTTATAAGATAAATAATAGTGGTTATTATTTCTTAAAAAGTCATTAACATACTTTTCATATCGAGCCCAAACTAAATCTACAAGGGGAGTTGATATTTTTTTGCTCTTTGCTATAGACTGAACAGTTCTATCTATATTCACGGCAAAACTCTCGTTAATCTCATCAAGGGTTCTACATAGCGCTAATAGATTTGAATCGTCGTAATCGATAGTATAATATTCTTCGGCAATTTTCTTTAGTGTATCTAAACCCACCGGTGCATGTGTACATATTGTGATCTTGCTGTCATGAGGATCGATAGAATAAGACAGGGCTTTTAAATGTGGTAGGTAATCTTCATGAATTAATTGATCAAGCTTTTTTTGTTCGAGCAAATCGGCTTTAATCGATTGGTCTAACAACCGCTGTGAACGATGAGTTTGATAATAAGCAGAGTTTGGATCGAGCCATGAGGATGGTATTCCATGACGGTAAGCGTTCAAAAACTCAACACTATGATTGGAAAGTATAATTCTCAGCCGCATACCGATCTGATGCAACCGTCTGATTAGAAACAAAGTGAAAATATCATTGTTCCCTCGATCCGATAATTCGTCACCCGCCAAGATTAAAGAGGCTGGAGACTCAGTCAGGGTGATTTTTTTTAGTGTGTTATCAAAATTCTGTACATCTTCTTTTGATAAAATAGATTGAGCTGTTTCAGCAGTTTCTGCTGAGGATTCTTCTATGTCCCCAGAGCATACTGGGTTTATTTCTACCGATGATTCTCTTGAGTCATTCATTTCAGGCGGTATTTTTTGATAAATATTGGCAAGCGTTTGGTAATCTTCAGCTGTAATGGAAACAAGTCCTTTTCGCACTAGGAAATACAAAAAATTTATAAAATTGCCGTGCATATCACCGTGAATCAGATAACACTCAGATTCAATAGATTCTATGGTATCTGGATAATGATAAATATCTGGCGCTTTTATCTGACCAACTTGATGTTGATAAACAGAGGTGGAAAAATCACTTCGTTGCATACAGCATAAACTTTAAAAACATATGAGCGCGGTAGTGTACGATCCAAAGGCTTAACAAAATATTATCAACTTGAGAAATTTTCGAACTTTATTGGCCGTCGGCAATGCCTTAGGCATCGATCTAAAACTTGAGAAAATTCTGGACAACAAACTCATATCAATGAAATCAGTTTAAGTTTTTTCCCACATTGTATCTGTTGCTTAACAGCGCTACAGTCGTGATCTGTTTGTATGAGGGTTGCAACATGTTCAAGCGGATTGTGTGGCTAAGTTTAAATGGATTCATTGCTTGCGGATGGATGATGGTTGCACATGGTTGGGATGCCCGCGGGCATGAATTGATTGGCGCCATTGCCTATACGCAATTAACCCCAACGACGCAACAACAGGTGGATGCCTTGATTCATGCACCGGATGCTGTGTATCCCGTACGTGATTTCATTGCGGCAACCACTTTTGCTGATGAATTAAAACAACAGGGTGTGACCATTTATAACCATTGGCATTACATCAGCCAACCATACGCCACCGATGGGCGACGAGGACGATTGCCGCATTCGCATCACATTGTATGGGCAATGGAGCGATGCCAAACGTTGGTGAGTAATACGCACTTACCGGCGTTTACCCGTGGCTTTTTTTTGCGAATGTTGATTCATTTGGTAGGCGATATTCATCAACCGTTGCATACCATTCAAGTTTTTTCTCGTGCTTATCCTGAGGGTGATTTGGGCGGTAATCGCCAACGTATCGATCATCCATTGGCGATCAATTTGCATCAATTATGGGATCGTGCCGGCGGTTTATATCCTCAGCAGTCCTTGCGTCATCGTCAATCACTCATGGTATTCGCCAAGCAATTGCAAATCGATTATCCTAGACAATCCATACCGCATGCGGTGAGGCCAGCGCATTGGGCGCGGCAAAGTTACTTCATCGCGATAAAATATGGGTATCCATCCGATGCTTTGCAAACAACACCGGATGCAAGATATCTACAACAGGTGCAACAAATCGCCGGTCGGCAATTGGTTTTGGCCGGAGATCGATTGGCTGACATGCTCAATCAATTGTTTGATGCACCCTAACACAAGGAATGTTTATCATGCATAAAATCATGGTCATTGGTGCTGGTAAAATTGGCTCCCTGATTGCTTGCCTATTCAATCAGACCAACGATTATCAAGTGTATTTAGTGGACCAACAATTTACAGGTGCGGATGTTGCACGGTTATTGGCTGAGCAGGCAACTTTGACCACATTGACTTTGGATGTGCGTCAGCAGACAGAAGTTGTTAAAGTCATTCGTCAACAAAACATTGATGCACTGGTATCGTGTTTGCCGTATTACGTGAATAATCATGTGGCTGAGATTGCGAAAATTGCAAACGTTGCTTACTTTGATTTGACCGAAGACATCCAAGTAACCCAACGCATTATGCAATTAGCCGATCAAGCCACTCAAGCGTTCGTGCCGCAATGTGGTTTGGCCCCCGGCTTTGTCAGCATTGCTTCGCAAGCATTGATGCAACGGTTTGATCAAATTGATATTGTTAAATTGCGCGTGGGGGCATTGCCACAACACACGCATAATACATTGCATTACGCATTGACTTGGTCCACCGAAGGGTTGATCAATCAATATGGCAATGCGTGTTACGCGATTGTTGAGGGAGAATTAACTCAGGTACGCCCGTTGGAAAGTTTGGAAGCAATCAAATTGGATGGGCAAACCTACGAAGCGTTTAATACTTCTGGTGGTTTGGGGAGTTTAGCAACTTCTTACGCAGGCAAGGTGAAATATTTGAATTACAAAACCCTGCGTTATCCGGGACATTGTGAAAAAATGCGTGTTTTGATGAATGATTTGCGCTTGAATGAAGATCGAAAAACCTTACAGCAGATTTTAGAACATGCGGTCCCCAAAACTTATCAAGATGTGGTGATCATTTATGTATCTGTCACAGGGCAACAAAATGGTGTATTGGTTGAAGAAGATTATGTGAAGAAAATTTATCCGCAAACGATTGCCAATATGCATTGGTCAGCCATTCAAGTCAGTACGGCTGCTGGTGTGTGTACCATTGTCGATTTAGTCCTGGCACAGCCGGAACGTTATGCCGGTTTTGTTTTGCAAGAAGATTTCGCTTTGACAGATTTTTTAGCCAATCGATTTGCTTCGTATTATCAGTGATGGATGATATGTTGTTTGGGGACAGGCAAGTATCATTTGGGCTGTGGTGGTGGTGTCATAGATTGTGAAGATGGCAAGGCCTGTGTGGGTCTAGAAAACATGCCTGAAGTCAGCAGACATACTTTGTCTTGAAAAAAACTTATCCATCCTACTGCAGTATCCAGTGACCGTTGCAAATGATTAGCATAATTTATGGATGCTTGTGCTTGAGCGATGTTCAATTGCTGGATAAAACATGGGATCTTATCACTATGAGCATGCAGTTTTGTCTGTAAATATTCAATCCATCCCAGGATGTCTGTGAAAGCGGGTAATCTTTCGAAGTAGTTTACATTTATCAAGATGATGTCTTCAGGCAGACATTGACGATGTAAATGATCTTTAACACTGGGGTAGGGGTTACCCTTTTCGTCAAAAACAAAATGGGTAGGACCGTTCACCTCGATCACAATAATCTCTGTGTTCACTCGGATAACAATGTCTTTTGATAAAGGGCCAATGATTTCTTCTTCCGTTATTGTTGTCACAGGCGATTTGTCTGGTTCGAACGTTGCAGAAGTTTTATGAAAAATGTCACGAAGACAGTGATAAATGTTGCGTTGGAATCTGGAAATTCTCGGGGCGGGGAGTTCAGCGGATATTTCATTTTCTTTGATTTCTGGCGCGGACGATTTGGAAAAGTAACGTTTACCAGCATGGTGAAAATAGCAATCTGCCATAGTAATTTGATGTTTCTCTCGGCCTCGAAATGAACCTTTCGGATAGCCGTTTAGTTTACGTTTAGCATCTTTAGCAAGGGCTCGTATGCTTTCATGGCATTCGGATGAATAGATGGGTAGATGGTGTGGCTGTTTCTCTGTAAAAAATTGTGCGCCAACATCTAGTAACGCCAGAGCGTAATACACCAAGGGTAGGTATGGTTTGATCGCTGGTTGTTGTAAGAATTTCTTGATGACATTTTTAAACATATCTACGATCACTTCTTCAGGCAATCCCATACTGGCAAACGCATGGATGACCAAAGCCCACTGTAAGGGACTGTGAACCATGATGGATGGATTTCGATAAATGATACGCATTTGATTCTTTAAGAAATCAGCAATGCTTTTTGAAGGAAAAATAGATAAATCTTTTACGCAGCGGATTAATTTTATATGAACTTCCATGGTGCTCCGAGTCCAATTGATTTGATCGGTCCCGGTTAATGAGGAATGTTGACAGACAAATACATCAAAAGCTTGATGTATTGCCTCCATGCATGACAGAGTCTTAGTTTTATTCGGTCCCAACTGTTGTAAAATTTTTCCAATGGTGATGAAGTGATCTGTGGTCAATATTTTCAATTCAAGGCTCATTTCTGGCCAGCCAATCAGCGATATTTGATTAAGAAGGGCATTGATTTTTGCTACAGGTCCTTGCTCTGAATCATCAACAATGGCGGTCAGATTTGCTCTAAACATGGCTTGTTGTTGTTGTGATGTTTGTAAAGCTGTTTGATAGCGGTCTGCAAATTCAATGGTTGTGTACGAGAGATGGTTAAGATAGTTGGGTATTTCTACTTCAACAAAGTCAAGACATTTTTTTATCTTAGCAAGAGTTTGTTGATCTCGAGATTGATGATAGTATGGAACGTAATAATTTAAAGCCCGTGAAACAAGCATTTTTAAGTTGTGTGGCTTGAGGATAAGAAAATTTCCTTTCTGAACCAACCAAGTTGAAAAATATTCCATCAATGTTTCATACACGGTCTGTTCGCAAGTGGACTCTAAAAATTCTCCTTCGACTAACATAATCGATGCTTCTACAACATTCTGTCTCGAGAGAGTAGTCAAAATTCTTCTCCCATGCTCGATGTGCTTTGTTCCGAGAAACCCAAAATAACAAGCACGGGCAAGAAACAAACTAATGATTGTTTTTTGCTTGCGAATTTCTTTTGGGAGATTACTTTCGTAAAGCCAGCGCCCATCGTTCCAAATCTGATTTAATCTTTTACGTCCCTCTTCTTTTTTTCTCTTCTCTGAACTGGTTAAAAGTAATTGACTGAGTGCAAAAATTGCTGGCAGATGATCTTCTTGGAGGTTGCAGATTTGTTCAAACCATGTGATTGCTTGAGATGTATCTTGCTTGCAACCAATTCCAGATTTTAAATTGTGTCCGAGTCGGTACATGGATTTGATATTCTTTTCATTGACAGTTATTTGATAGTATTGATTGGCTCGAGTGTATTCGGCATAAATTTCACAGACAGTCCCCATTTTGTGAAGTAAGTTATTTTCCAATGTTTCTAACTCATAAAGTGTTAATAACCGACCCTCATATTGTTTAAAGATGGAATCATCATATTGATCAATTAAAAAATCTGGTGACAGTGGGATGAGAAATTCACGCATAACCAATTCTTTGGCTATCATTTCTTCTTTACCATTAAAAAAGGCTTTTTCTAGAAGGTCGTCTAACAATGTATCAAGGGTATTAACCGAAATGAACAATGTGGCTCTTATAAAAAATCCACGCAGACAAATGAGTACCACAGTTGGGTGAGTTGTAATCAATAGTGTTAGTTGGTTCAAAAATTCTTTAAAAATACCAGAGAATCTATCAATAAAAAAAGAAAGAACAGTCTCATAATGGGTAGGAAAATTTTCTAGAATTTTGTACAGTGCAAGGATGTTAGTTTCAATCCTGATTAAAGCAGCTAAAATCTGTTGATGAAGAGAAGACTCCGATGACTGGTTGGCAAGTTGATGAGGATTAAAAAGTCGAGTGATGATGAAATGACCCCACTGTTGAACGGTTTGTTGATTTGGCTGTATCAATGGGATGTTCGGTTTAGGTAGGTTCGTCTCAATGGTTGAAAAGTCATCCAGGATTTTCTGAATCAATGATTCTACTTCGTTAGGAATTGACTGTAATTGCACGTCGATGTTTTGTTTAAATACCGTGTTTGAAATGCGTGCGGCTCTGCTCATAAATTTTAAATCTCTT
>WLWR01000089.1 GCA_012103495.1 Legionellales bacterium | reverse complement strand
CGCATATTTATTTTATGAGTGATAGTGAGGAAGGTTTTCAACAAGGTTTAAAACTTGCTGATACTTTACGAAAAAACATACCGGGTTTACGAATTTTGCAGCATTGCGGTGGCGGCAGTTTTAAAAGCCAATTTAAGAAAGCTGATAAAAGCGGGGCGAAATTAGCTTTAATTGTCGGTGATGAAGAAGTGTTCAACCAAACTGTTGGCATCAAATGGTTGCGGATCCAACAACAGCAGCGTACCGTTGCCCAAACTGATTTGGTGTCTATCATTCAACCTTTGATTGAGGAATAAACGATGAGTGACTATTTGACTGATGAAGAACAATGGCAACGCATCAAAACGTTTTGGCAGTATTATGGCAGTTGGATTTTGATCGCGGTGTTGACTGTGACGTTGGTGGTGTTTGGTTGGCGATGGTTGGAACAACGCCAATTGGCTCAAGCCACAGAGGGTTCGATCATTTACCAACAATTGCTGGTGAGTTTGGCTGAGCAAGATACCGATGCGATGATGGCTCAAGCCAATCAACTGATTGAAACTTTACCCAAAAGTGTTTATGCACATTTGGGCACTTTGTTTTTAGCGCGTGAAGCAGTGTATGACGGTGAATATGAAACCGCTTTGACTTATTTGAAGTGGGTATTGCAGCAAACCAAGCAAAAACCTTTCGCCCAAATTGCTAGATTGCGCATGGCTCGTATTTTGATTGCCCAAGAAAATTATTTAGAAGCACAACAAATCCTGGCAACGGTGGACGATGCTAAATATTTACCTCTGATTGAAGAAATCCGCGGTGATATTTGGGTGGCCTTAGGCGAAATTGAACAAGCCCGTCAGGCATACGACAGTGCATTACAACAATTGCCTTCCGCTGGAACGACACGCCCAGTATTGGCTATGAAACTCTACAGCTTGCCTGCGAGTTCTCCTATAGACGTTCCTATGGAGTCGCAGTCATAATAAACTTCGTTTTAGTGATACCCTGCATCGGCTTTCACTTTGCCGCGAAAGACGTGATAAGCGTACCAGGTGTAGCCTAGTAACAGGGGGAGAATGATTACTGTGCCAACCAGGATGAATTTTTGGGTGTTGGCCGGGGCGGCAACCTCCCAGAGGGTGAGCTCATGAGGAATGAAATAAGGCCACACACTGATCACCAATCCGATATAACCCAGAATGAATAATCCAATACTCATGATAAACGGTTTGTGTTCCGATGTTTTGTGCACCAGCGAAAACCAAGTGATCATCATCGCGATGACAGTGATTAAAGGAAGTGGTGCCAGGTAAAAGAAATTGGGTAAACTAAACCAGCGATTGAAAATGCTGGGGTCTTGAAACGGTGTCCATAAACTGACTGCTGCCATAAATACAGCAACCCCTATTAATAAATATCGTGCGTAACGATACATGGTTTGCTGCAGCAAGCCTTCGCTTTTAATAATCATCCACGTCGCGCCTAATAAGGCATACCCACAGACGACCGCTAAACCCGTCATCAAACTAAATGGAGTGAGCCAGCGATGATCGGTGATGATTAAGTCGGTATGATTTAATTCAAAGCCTCCGACAAACGTGCCTAAAATTGCACCTTGTAAAAAAGCGGCGGCGATGGAGCCGCTAAAAAAAGCTATATCCCAAACAATTCGACTGCGCTGTGCCTTGAAGCGAAATTCAAAACTCACTCCGCGTAAAATTAACGCGACCAACATTAAGATAATTGGTAGATAAAGCGTTGGTAACAAAACACCATAAGCGATGGGGAAGGCGCCGTACAATGCCGCACCACCAAACACCAACCATGTTTCATTGCCATCCCATACTGGTGCAATGGAATTCATTAAGATGTGGCGTTCGTTTGTATCACGCACAAATGGAAATAAAATACCAATGCCCAAATCAAAACCATCCAGCACTACATAAATAATAATGATCATGGCGATGATGCCAGCCCATACCAAATTAAAATCAATGATCATGCGGTTTATGCTCCTGAGTCATGTATTGAAACAGATGATGTTCGTGAGCGTCTTGTTCTAATTGCTGTGGGCCACGACGGATAAGTTTTAACAAATAATACAAATAGAAACTAAAAATAGTGACATACACAATTACAAATAATGTCAACGAAGTGGCGACTTCATGCGTGGTGATGGGAGAGACGGCATCGCTTACACGCATGATGTTGTAAACCACCCATGGTTGGCGTCCCACTTCGGCGGTAAACCAACCGGCGACGGTAGCGATAAATCCTAAAGGGATCACTGCGACGCATAATCGTAAGAACCATGATGTTTCGTACAAGCGTTTTCGCCAACGTAACCAACCGCCGATTAAGGCAACCAATAACAAGAGTAAACCGATACCAACCATGATGCGAAAAGCGAAAAACACCACGATCACCGGCGGACGATCGTAGGCTGGAACTGATTTGAGTCCGATTAGTTCTCCGTCAAATGAATGAGTATTGAGTAGGCTGGCCAGTTTGGGAATTTCAATTTTAAAATAATTTTGCTCGGTGGCTTGATCCGGAATAGCAAATAACAACAATGGTGCGCCGCGTTGCGTCTCCCAGACACCTTCCATAGCGGCGGTTTTAATTGGTTGGTTTCTCTGAACTTCCAAGCCGACACTATCGCCCACATACATTTGCAATGGCACAACAATAAGGGCAACAGCTGTGGCAATTGAAAAACACGGTTTGGCTAAATCTAAATGCTGTTTCTTTAGTAAGTACCAAGCGCAAATACCGGCGATGACAAAAGAGGTTGTGACGTAAGAAGCTAATAACATATGAAACAAGCGAGGCATAAACGAAGGGTTGAAGATGACTTCGTACCAACTGGTGGCTAGGTATTGACCCTTTTCCAACACAAATCCGGCCGGTGTTTGCATCCAAGAATTGGCAGAAAGGATCCAAAAGGCTGAGAAAGTCGTGCCGATGGCCACCATGAAGGTAGCGAAGAAATGCAATTTAGGAGGTAGTTTATTCCAGCCAAACAACATGACGCCTAAAAAGCCTGCTTCTAAAAAAAAGGCAGTCAATGTTTCATAAGAAAATAAAGCTCCTAAAATAGGGCCAAATACTGAGATAAACGGGCCAAAGTTGGTGCCTAATTCATAAGCTAAGACAATACCAGAGACCACCCCCATGCCAAAAGTGATGGCAAAAATTTTGGTCCAGAATTGGCAGATACGCAAAAATAAGGGGTTTTGAGTTTTTAACCATACGGCTTCCATGGCACAAATGAATACAGCCAAACCCAGGTTCAATGTGGGAAATAAAATATGAAAGCCAATGGTGAAGGCAAATTGAATTCGTGATAACAGTTCGGTGAGCATTATCCTTTACTCATTGATTGTCCGTTGAAGGTGTTTAGTATACCCACCTTACTTGAAGATGGATATACTCATCGTATTTGAGGACTTATCAGGCTCCAGTATGCCTGTCAACGAAGAGTCCTAAAAACACAAGGAGATAAATATGATGAAAAAAGAAATAACTGTCAACGTTCCCTTAATATTAGATGTACTAGATGAATTGAGAGATCTTGAAATTCAAAAAAAGCTTTGGGTAATTGGGGATCCTCATGAGGTGACAAGTTTGCAAGAAGCAATAGTGGCATTATACGATGACTCGGTTTTAGACTATGCACTTGAAAAAAAAGATCAAGTTTTTACTGCGGATATAGATTCTAAACTCGTTACCCTTTACAAACTTTTTAGTAAATTGGATAGAGATAGGGATGCGGCAGATATTATTTATACAGAAGAATGGAGAATCATAAGAGAGTTGGCTGATGATTTGTACCATCTTATTGGAAATAGTGAGGTAGCTAAGAATTGGCATCCGGATGATTTGGTGGTTCAAAAAATATTAAAATAAATGATAACTTATCAATATGCAAAATTGAAGCCATGAAAAGTTAGCTCTCATTTAAAATAAGTACATTATGTAGTTGTAAAAGAGGGAGACTTAATAGCTGATTAAAAGATATATTGTCATCGTTTAAAAGATTCACAACACTATCTGAATGATTAAGGAATTCAGATCGAATGGATTGCTTAAGTTTTAGCAAATCATCAAGAGTTATATTAGTCTCTTTTAAAAGCCTTATCACATCATGTGATCGATTAAAAAATTCAGATCGAGTGGGTTGTTCAAGTGTTAACAAATTATCAAAAACCATGTTTGTTTCCTTTAAAAGTCGTGCAATATCGTGTGAACGATTGAATAATTCAGATCGGGTGAGGCCATCAAATTTTAATAAATCATCAAGAGTTATACCCGTCCCTCTTAAGAGTCTTACAACATCAGATGAGCGATTTAAAAACTCAGATCGGGTGGACAGTTCGAGTCTTAATAAGTCATCTAGAACTATGTTTGTTTCCTTTAAAAGTCGTACAACATCGAGTGAGCGATTGCAAATTTCAGATTGCGTAAACGATTCAAGCTTTAGTAAGTCATTTAAGATAATATCTGCATTTTTTAAAAGTCGTACAATATTGTGTGAGCGATTAATCAACTCAGATCGAGTATGATGTTCAAGGTTTAATAAATCATCAAGAGTTATGTTTGTGTTATTTATAAGTTTTATAACAGCATGTGAACAATTAATTATTTCGGTACGGGTGGATTGATCCAAGGATATTAAATCATCAATATTCATGATTTTTTTACTCAAAAGTTGCACAACATCCTCTGATCGATTAAGTAACTCAGTTCGTATCGGTTGCTTGATCTTGGATAAATCATCCAGTGTGACACGGCCCTCTTTTAAAAGGCGTACAGCAGCATGTGAACAATTAATTAATTCCGTGCGTATGGATGGGGAGATTGCTAGCAGTTCAGTCAGTGTGATATTTCCTTGATTGAGAAGTCGTACAGCATCGTATGAATGATGAAATAGTTCGATGCGGGAGGATTTTTTAAGCGATAGAAAATCACTTAATTTGATGGATCCATCACTTAAAATCTTTGTGACCACACAGGAATAATTAAATAGTTCAATACGAATGGATTGTTTGAGTGATAATAAATCAACCAAATTAATATGGTTTGTATTTAACAATTGTGCGACATCACTTGAATAATTAAGAAACTCGATGCGGATGTTTTTTTTAAGTGCTAATAATTCATTGAAGGTGAGAGCTTTTTTACTTAGAAGTTGTACAACATCGTATGCATAATTTAATAATTCAGTCCGTACGGATTGCTCAATTGCTAGTAAATCGTCAAGAGTCATATTTCCTTGATGAATAAATTGTACAACGTCAGATGAACGATTAATTAACTCAGTGCGTATGGACCGTTCAATTGTTAGTAAATCATTAATTGTAATGTTCCCTCTGTTAATAAGTTGCGCAATGTCATAGCAATGGTCAAATAATTGTTTCAGATCTTGTTCTGTTATTGCTTGAATGTGATCGAATGTGGCACCATGCTCTTGTATTAATCGATATGTGCTTTGTGGGTTTGTGGCAATAATTTGTTTTATTGGATCAGGAAGTTGTTGGTATTGCTTTTCAGTTAAAGCACCGTTTAATTCTTTAACAGTATTCATCTCAAATTGCTGAGTCTGCATCGCTTGAAAATAAGGTGTTTGTAGTGCTGCTTTTGCTAGAGTCAAATTTTTTTTGGTTCGCCAGCCAATTTGTCTCTTTATCCCTGCTTCGTCGTTTACTCTATTTTGTTTTTGTACTGTTATTTCATTTTTGTTAAATTTAGATGGTTCACTAATTTTTTGGTGAATAATATTTTTGATCAGCGTGTGGGCATTCAATTGAATATCAGCAGATGGAGATTCAAAGTGGTGAACTTTCACTACTGTGGTATTAGGCTCATTAGATTCTATTGGACTGTCAAAACAGATATCATTAATTAACTGGAGTGTGAGAATGAATTTAATATTCATTCTTTTTTCCATATTTCCTAATTTTGGATTATAAAGTTTATCAAGTGATTTTAAGAATGTTTGTCGATCTTGACGAATGGCTCTTTCTAGATAGAGAATTTTTGTGCCTAGATCAAAGATCTCAGCATTCATAATTTCAAAGGAAATAAAATCATCTAACAATTTATTTTGTGCATCACAGAACATGTTCAGTTTTTAAATATCCAAATTATCAACAAATGTATTTTATACTATTTTTACCCATCATACTTGAAGTTTTGACCTATACCCATTCCACTTCAAGCTGTAAATTTTAAGTGTGCATTGGTCCGTACCTTGCGGTGTCTTTTTTGAAGTAATATTTTCCTGTAAGGATTAAAATACTGCATTGAGGTAATGCTAAAAATAACGCGCGATGAAGAAATGCCATGCGAATCCAATTAATACAAATCCTAATCCAGTTAGCCATACCAGCGGTGGTACCCAGACACAAAGAAACAGACAGGAAAGCAAACCACCAAGGACAAAAATCTTTGGATAAAGGCGATCAGATTCTGGTAGTTGCAAAGCTGCTAAATTGGTAATCGCATAGTAAATGAGAACAGTGAATGCACTGAATGCCCATGTTGTTTCGATACTGCCGGTGAGGGAAAATATTGCAATGGCAATCCCAACGCCAATTACAGCGGCGGAAGGGGTATGGTTTTGTCGAGATACCGATCCAAAGAGATTGGGCAGATCACCTTGACATCCCATTGCCAACACGACGCGAGAAAGTCCCAGGATGAGATTGAGTAACACGCCTAACATCGCGGTGCATGCTCCGATTGCGATTAGTCGATTCAATCCTGGCATTTTGAGGGTATGTGCAACTGCTTCCAATGGGGCCGTCTGATTTTGTGTAATGGATGCTAATGGTTCAGCACCAATAGTGCCAATTGCAACTATGCCAATGGCTACATAAAGGATGGCACTGAAGATCAGTGTGAGGCCAATAGCACGGGGAATAAAACGTTTGGGATTTTTGATTTCTTCGGCGAGAGTGGCAATGCGTCCGTAGCCAGTGTAAGCAACAAACATAAAAGCAGTGGCATAGAAGAAATTTTTCAACTCATGCTGGGTTATATACCCATTCCACTTGCAGCTGCGAATTTTAAGCGTGCATTGAATGGCATCTTGCGCCGTTTTTCATGAAAAAAATCCTCGAATTAGCTCGCTAGTC
>WLWR01000088.1 GCA_012103495.1 Legionellales bacterium | reverse complement strand
GGTTATTCCTAACCTATTCCATTGCCTTATTCCATCCCCCCTATTCCAAAGAGGCTAAAAATCGAAAAAATTATCTTATTATACAATGGGTTATGGGGGGCTATGCAAGGTCACCCTGACGGACGCAAGCGGTTTTTGCGTGCGTTTATCAGGGTGACCAGATCAAATCTCGGTGTGGATTTTGTGCCCTACCCTATTTATCGTGAACCTTATGGGATAAGTGAAATTTGTGCTACAGAAGGTTATTTTGTGATAAGCCCGCTAAGTACTTCCCTGAAGCTGTTTAGCCCCGCTTCCAGATTTTCAATAATTTCCTCAGCAAGATCATCTGGTTCAGGCAAGTTATCCAGGTCAGCCAGACTTTTGTCCTTTAACCAGAAAATATCAAGGCTGGTTTTGTCGCGCGTGATCAGTTCTTCATAACTGTATTTGCGCCAGCGGCCTTCTGGATTTTTTTCAGGGTGCCAAGTTTCTTTGCGTTTATTGGGGTTCTTGGGGTTATAGCATTCAATGAAATCTGCCAAATCGTCAAAGCGCATGGGCTTTTTCTTAAGCGTATGGTGAATGTTGGTACGGTAATCATAAAACCAGACATGTTGGGTACAGACATTGGCCCTTGCGGGTTGGTTGTCAAAAAACAAAACGTTTGCTTTAACACCCTGGGCGTAAAAAATACCGGTTGGTAAACGCAAGATGGTATGCAGTGTCGTATTTTCAAGTAGCTTTTTGCGAATGATTTCACCCGCGCCACCTTCAAATAACACGTTGTCTGGTACCACAACGGCTGCCTTGCCGGTGGTTTTTAACATGCTACGGATATGCTGTACAAAGTTAAGTTGTTTGTTCGAGGTGGTTGCCCAAAAATCCTGGCGGTTATAAGTCAGTTCATCGGTTTCTTGTTCGCCTTCTTCATTGGTAAAACTCATTGAGCTTTTCTTACCAAAGGGTGGATTTGCTAGTACGTAATCGACGTTGACAGAGCTTGCCGCTATCAATGCATCATTCGAGGAAATCAAACTCTCGCCATCAATTTCACCAATGTTATGCAAAAACATATTCATCAAACATAAACGACGCGTGTTGGCGACAATTTCATTACCATAAAACGTGCGGTGTTTTAGCAACTGCTTTTGTTCTTTGTCGAGTGAATAGTTTTCTGGGTTTGTCAAAAAATCATAGGCTGCAAGGAAGAACCCACCCGTACCGCAAGCTGGGTCGGCAATTGTTTTGCCGGGCGCAGGTCGCACACATTCCACCATTGCGCGAATTAATGCCCTCGGGGTGAAATATTGACCCGCGCCAGATTTGGTATCTTCTGCGTTTTTTTCTAATAACCCTTCGTAAATATCGCCTTTAACATCCGTACCCATCATGATCCACTGAGTGCTGTCGATCAGGTCTATCAAACGATATAACTTGGCTGGATCCTGAATTTTGTTTTGCGCTTTGGTAAAAATCTGCCCCAACATACCTTTCTGCTTGCCAAGCTGGCGCAACAAGTCAACGTAAAGCACCTCAAGCTCTGCACCTTTTTTACGGGAGAGGGCTTGCCAGTTATATTTTTCCGGGATGCCTACATCACGGTTGTAAGGTGGCTTGGCGTACTCATCCGCCATTTTCAAAAAGATCAGATAGGTGAGCTGTTCAAGGTAATCGCCGTAGCCTACACCGTCATCGCGTAGGGTGGTGCAAAAGCCCCAAACTTTGGTGATCATGGAAGAAGCATTCATAAAAGTGATTCCTTATGGGCAAGTATTTGCTTGCCTAAATCAGTTAATCGGTATTTTTGCAAACGGCTGCGAGGTTTATCGGGAATGGTCATTTCAATCAAACCCTGTTTCATGGCCGTTTGTTGATAGTGTTTTCTAAAATGTTTTTCGTCTTTCAAGTCCAGTGCCGCCATTCATTCAGCTCTGCTCATCTCGCCTTGCAGTGTTAACAGGCGCTTCACTTTAGGGGGCGACTTCCTTCTAAAATGATATTGACAAAATGGAGTCTGATCTCTATATTTATCACCAATATGACTGACGCCTCTGCATTTATGTACGCGTCAGTTCTCATTTTTGCCCCTGCAATAACCATTGCTCCCAATCTTCACAAATGCCAAAATCCTCCAATGCTAACATACCATTTCGGGAAACCGGATAGTCACGTAACAGTTCAATGCATCTGTGTGTCCAACTTGAATTAGGGCAAATGACTGCTAGCAAATGCGCCATCATAGCGAAGTACATAAAGGGGCGTGTATTTTTCATCCCTGGCCATGTTGATGGGCGCGGTGAAAGCTCCAATACATTGATGTTCCACAAGCGGCTGTGGTGAGCCGACACATTACGGATGAAGTTCAAACTACGCAGCCATTTAGCCAGTATTGCGCCATCGGCCAGATTGTACTTTTTTGAGATTTGGTTTTTGTCGGCGTACTGCATACCGTCAAACAGGTGTGACAACAAACCAAAATCCCATACTTCAATGGCCACCCAAACCGGCAAACGGCCATTATATTTATTTCTGTGGTGTTCGATAAAGGGTTCGCGCCTTGCTCGGTGTAACATGGCGTTGTATTTATCCAGCCAAAGCTGATGCTTGGTTTTACCTTTGTTCTGCCCTTTGGTTTTTTTCTTTTTGGCAAAGTTACCATGCAAACAAACTGGGTTCTCATGGGCGCAAGGCTCTTTTGCTCCGAGCAAATGCGCTACATCGACCCGAATCGCCATTTCGATGCGCTCCAGTGCATCGAGCGCCAACAGTCGCAATTTCTTATCAAAGACATACAGTTTAACCACATCTTCAAAATGGCTATCTGGTACAAAATAATCAGTACGGATCGGACGCGTTTGCTGTGAAGATGCTTCTTTGTCGATTTTGCGTAATGGATACCAATAGCCGCTCAAACGGTAGTAACCGATACGCATCAGATAATCCAGCGCTGCCGCTTTGTTATCCACCAGCAAGCCACGGCTTTCAAGCAAAGCCAGTTGTTCGGTTATGGATTTCCAAGGTTTGAGGTTAGCCATTAATTTTGGTCCTCTTTTTCTTATGGTCACGTTTGGTTACTGATTTTTTAGTCGATTGTTTTTGCTGATCTTTCTCAGCCTTAATTCGTGCCAGTAATTCACTGGCTGGCTCGTCGCTTGGGTCTTGTGGTACAAGCTTGCCGGAGAAAGCTCTTTTTAAGATGGATTGGCGGAGGGTTTCGGCTTTTGAAAGTTGAAGGTCAATTTCATGAATAGCTGAATCAGCAAGAGATAGCTTTTCCTCAAGAAGCTCAACAATTTTTATCTGTTCTGGCTCAGAGCAAATATAAATAGGCAAGCTTGAAAGCGTTTGCTGATTTATCTTGGGCATGCTTCCTGCGGCACCAACAGCCCTTTCACGCAAAAAATTCCTAGAACGACTCATACTCATGGCATGAACAACGTATTGCGTCGCAATTGAATCAACAGTCTGAATTTTCATAATCAAATCTGGATAAATAAATTTATTATCTTCACCAGAGTAGAGAGCCGGTACCCCCACATATTCGATAGTATTCCCTCGTTGGACTAATATGTCGTTACGCGTTAACCACAAACTTGAATGTTTTGGTATTCTTGCATCAATATATTTAAATTGGGAGCTATCGAACTTCCCCGAAGTAGTTGCTGTTAGTGTAATTGCCTTGGTGTTTGTCACTTCACCAACAGCTTTGGGTGACCATCCATTTGTTGGACCAAACGAAATTAGAGCCTCAAGAGGAACTACTTCCCAACTATCTGGGAGATTCTCATCTTTTGTATAGTGGCTAATTAGCTTCTTAGGCTGCTTTGGACGGGGCGGACTCTTACCTTCTTTACCTAGTGATTCCCACTCTTTGACCGCCACTTTCCAGTTTTCCAGTTGTTGCTGATGGCGGGCGTCGCGTTCTTGTTGGATGCGGGCAAGTAGTTGTTCTGGGGTTTCCAGTTTGTCGGCATTTTCTTCACGCCACTTGGCGGTGAGTTTGCCTTCAAAGGCGTGTTTGAGTACGGCTTGGCGGTAAACCTTTAGTTGCTCGCGGGCGGTTTTGAGTGCGGCGATGCCGTTATCTAGTTCGGAGAAGAGTTGTTCGATTTTGGCGACGATGCGTTTTTGTTCGTTGAGGGGAGGCAAGAGGAAAGGTAACGCTTCAATATCTTTTCCACTAATGTTTTGAATTCCCATCCCCTTGGCGCGTTTTATTAACTCTTGTTCAATGTTGGATAAATACAATCCGAGAAATTTCGAGTTGAGATGGTTTTTCGCAAAGATTTCAACCTTTCCGGTTCGCTGATTCTGAAGTGATTCGAATTCATGCTCGTAATAGCATAATTTACCAATTGAGCCAGACATCCCAATTAATATGTCGCCTTTTCTGAGGACATAATTTGGATTAGCCTCCATAAATTCATAAGGCAAATATACTGCAGAACCTAAATCAACTCTGTTATCTACCAATTGTGACTGTTTAACCAAAGGGACATCGCTATTTAGTTCTTTAGCTTTTTTAAAATTCTTACTTTTAAATGCGCATCCATTACGAACAGATGCTATATCACCAAAAATGCAGTTCTGCCAGCCGGCAGGGAGTTGATTAACCATCACGCCACCAACTCCCGATTCAATTCTTCCATCACCCAATCCATACGATCACCAAACAATTGATGCATCCGTCCCAAACCACCTTGGGCATTAAAAGGTGTCGTATCTAGGTCATTGCGTTCAACGTGAAAAGAGATGGCGATGTGATCTCGAATTAAATGCAGCCAATTCATTTGTTGTTCATTAAATTTGTCACTGTTACCGGAATGATACCTCATAATCCAATTTTGAAAATTCTTTCTAACGGTTTTATTAAACGGGGTGATGTGGCTGTCGATACCACAGACACGGCGGATCAGTGCCACCAAAGCGGTGAGTTCACTGATGGGGTTGTCACCTTGATAATTGTCGAGGTGTGCATAGGCTTGCCAGATGCGCAGCGGAGCGAGTTTGGGCCGATCTTGCTTGAGCTGTTCCAGCAAGGCTTTGATTTGCGGATAGGTGACTTCAAAGCGTCGGGCTGGGGTATGAAAATAAATGCTCAGGGCATCAATTTCATCGACTTGATCTTGAAGATATTCGACAAACTCCTGAGTTAAGACTTTAGCGTTTTCAGCAGATTCACCAGCCCATTCGGCTTTGAGCACGGTGTCTAAATCGTCATGAACAATGGTTTGTTCTTTGTTGCGACGAATGGTGTCAATCAGCTCAATCCATTCACCGTTAAACACATTGGCGACTTGGCTCACCAATTCTTTTTGTGCTTGGTCGCGGGCGGTATCGCCGGGATCGGTATTCACCGGCTGACCTGCAATTTCCAGGGCTTTTTGTTCCACGCGGTCGCCATCAATGGCGTTAAATAATTCACCGACAATCATCAACAGCGGTATACCGCCTGCTTTTTCGGCAATGCGAGCGCGATCGACATCGTCCAGTTGTTTATCGAGCCGTGCCAAATGACCGGCGAGCGATGAAACGGTATCACTATCACTGACGCCCATCATGACACCCATGGCTAAATCTTTGAGTGGTACACTGGGTTTGGTGATCAGCGGTTGGCTGGCGGTTTTCACCGATGTGGTGACACCAATGGCATCGACAATCACATAATGGGTTTTTGCACTTTGTGCCGAGGGGGTGACTTTTTGCAGGTTGTCTTTATCCAGCGTTCGAGTACCACGACCTTTCATTTGTTCAAAATAATTTTTACTCTTTATATCGCGCATAAACAACAGGCATTCCAAAGGTTTCACGTCGGTGCCGGTGGCAATCATATCTACGGTGACAGCAATACGCGGGGAGTAGTCATTACGAAATTGAGCCAGTACTGATTTTGGATCTTCCCCTTTTTCTATGAGGTTGCCATCGGCATCGGTTTTGTCGTTAATCACACGATAGGTTATCTTTTTGCAGAATTGATTCCCTTCGCCAAATTCTTCACGCACTGTTTGGATGATGTCATCAGCATGACTATCGGTTTTGGCAAAGATCAGTGTTTTAGGTACTTCCCTGCGGCCAGGAAATATAGAAGGCAAAGCTTGTTTAAAGGCGCGGATCACCGTGCGGATCTGGTCGGGGTTTACAATGTCCCGATCCAATTGCTTGCTGGTGTAAACTTCATCTTCACTTTGGGTTTCCCAACGTTTACGACGGGTGGTGCGCTCGCGTTTTTCCACTGGCTGTTTAGCAGTGATTTTTCCGCCTTGCTTGCTTTTGTCGGTTTCAATTAAAAAAATTTCGTTGCCGACGTTGACGCCATCAGCCACGGCTTTTTCGTGGCTGTATTCGCTGACTACGTTCTTGTGGAAGAAGCCGTAGGTGCGGTTATCGGGGGTGGCGGTTAAGCCCACCAGATAAGCATCGAAGTATTCCAGTACTTGACGCCACAGATTGTAGATGGAGCGGTGACATTCATCGATGATGATAACATCGAAAAACTCGGGCGGAATTTTTTCGTTATACACCACCGGTAAGGGCTTTTTCGGGCGCGTGTATTGTTCTGCTGGGTTTTGTTCTTCCAAGGTTTCATCGAGTGGTTCATCTTTCAGTATGGAATACATGCGTTGGATGGTGCTGATGCACACCTGAGCGTCTTTGGCGATGTATTGATTTTTTAGCCGTTGTACGGTGTAGAGTTCTGTGAACTTTCGATTATCGTCATTGGGGACAAAACTCATAAACGCCTGTTCGGCCTGTTCCCCAAGGTTCTTTGTGTCTACTAGAAACAGAATGCGATTAATACTCACAGGTTCTTTTAACAGGCGATAGCTGGCGGTGATAGCGGCAAAGGTTTTGCCCGAACCGGTGGCCATTTGTATTAATGCACGAGGTTTGTCTTGTTTGAAGGAAGCTTCTAAATGGGTGATGGCTGTCATTTGACAATCGCGCAAGCCATCGGTTTTCAGTGGTGAAAAATCTTGTAGGCGACCACGCAGGCTTTTGCTTTCATCCATCCATTTGGCCAGTGTTTCAGGGCGGTGAAAATTAAACACTTCCCGTGAACGTGGGTTGGGATCTAAATTATCGGTGAAGCGGGTGATTATGCCTGTGCTTTCATATATAAATCGCAGTGATTGGCTATTGTTTACCCATTTTAGTTTCGCATGTGCGTACCCAG
>WLWR01000087.1 GCA_012103495.1 Legionellales bacterium | reverse complement strand
TTTTACTGCAGATAAACGGCTGCAGGTGTCTGATAACCCAAGGATTGATGAAATCGCTCGTGGTTATAATAATTGAAGTACTCTTCCAATGCGTCATTCACGCAGGCGATGCTAGCAAATTCGCGTAGATAAATACACTCGTACTTGACGCTACGCCATAAGCGCTCTACAAAAATATTATCTAATGCTCGGCCTCGGCCATCCATGCTGATCTGAATCCCATGGGTTTTGAGCACCTCAATGAAATCATGAGATGTAAACTGAGCGCCTTGATCCGTATTGAATATGCCGCAGACGCTGCTTGAAGACGCCAGTGTCCTTTCTAATAATTCAACACAAAAATCAGCTTCTAAATGAGTACTCAGTTGCCAATCCAGCACAAACCGACTGTACCAGTCGATAATCGCCATTAAATACACAAAGCCTTGTTTCAGGCGGATATACGTAATGTCAGTACTCCAAATCTGATCACAATGAGTGACCGTTACGCCCCTTAATAAATAGGGATAGTGCGTATGCTGGGGGTTGGAACGACTCAGCTTAGGTGATGGATAAATCGCCTCAATACCCATTCTTCGATATAAGCTCTGAACTCGCTTGCGATTCACAACATAACCACAGCGCCTTAGATAATGCATCATACGCCGTGTCCCTATAAAGGGATGACGTGTGTATTCTTCGTCTATCAACTGCATCAATACCAAACTCACTTCATCCACTGCCTCTGCCGGTTGATGGTAATAACTTGAGCGTGACAAACCCAATAGCTCGCATTGACGAGAAATACTTAACTTGGGATGAGCTGGCTCTATACAATGGCATTTTTCCTTAATCGAGCCACTCAGATTTTTTTTTCAACCAGTCAAGTTCAACTTTCTGGCGGCCTATCTCTTTATAGAGTGTTTCAATCAGCGCATCCTTCTCCAAGTCCTCCTTCCCACGTTTATTTCGGAATATATCCGCAACCCTTGATTTAAATTCTCGCTTCCAATTACTAATCTGCGTCGCATGAACTCCGTATTTTGAACTTATCTGCGATTGCGTCCATTGACCGCTCAAACTCGCTAATACAATCCTTACTTTTTCTTCCGCACTATATCGCTTGCGTAACTTTGGCATAACTGCTCTCCAAAATTTAGACACGCAGTATATCTTATGCAGTTGTCCAATTTTAAGGGTCCACTATATTTCTCTGCTCGATCACTCACTTCACTAACTCCTATTATTTTGTTGTTCCACGATGAAAATAATTATCATTAAGACATCCGTTAGTCAAATCATTCAAAGTTAAAACCATCTTAAGTGAAATATAAAACAACATATCGCACCGTCGTCAAATGAGCGATGGCTTGTCGATACTGTTGTTCCAATTCCTGGGTAGAATGTTGTGCTAATAACTCTACAGACAAATAGACATCGACTTGCACTTGACCTTCAATATAATGCAAACCAATACGTTGAACTTGATGATAACTTGGCAGAGATTGCCAGTGTTGTTCAAGTTCAGGAAGCAATTGAACACGTGTGGGCAATTGTTTGGTTTTTTCAGCTATTTCATCTTGCTCAGGGTCAATATGCACCGTCACATCAATGACTCGCTCAATGTTTTCCAACAAATTTAAATGTACTTGCTGAGCAATGTGATGCCCTTCTGAAACCGAGACCCAAGGATCCACTAACACATGCACATCCACTAAAATGTCTTCACCCATTAAACGGGTACGCAATTGATGCAATGCCACGACCCCATCGGTTGCTAAAATCACTTGATTAATTTGATCAAGCAATTCATCATCCACCGCCGTATCCACCAACTCTCGCACACTGGTCAATCCCAAATTCCAGGCCATTTTCACAATCATCACTGCCACAATGATTGCCGCAATCGCGTCGAAATAAGTCCAGCCTAATAGAGCGCCTCCCACACCAATCAATACAATCAAAGACGAGGCGGCATCGCTACGATGATGCCACGCATTGGCATACAATAATTTTGATTTGACACGGTGAGCAACCCGCTTAGTATATTGATAAAGAAACTCTTTCACTCCAATGGAAACCAACACTATCCACAGAACATATTGATCCGGTGATTGTGTTGTATTCAAATGTCTGATGGCATCATAGCCAATCCCCAAAGCCACCAACATTAATAGCACTGCCAACACCATCGTCGCCATGGTTTCGAACCGTTGATGGCCATACGGATGAGCACGATCAGCACTGGCACTGCCATAACGAGCGGCGATCAAGACAACAAAATCCGATAGCAAATCCGATAGTGAATGAAACCCATCGGCGATCACCGCCTGTGAATGTCCAAAATAACCCGTCACAATTTTAACCACCGCCAATACGACGTTAATCACTGCACCTAATAAGGTCACGCGCTTGGCTTGTTGATAACGAATGTTTGCTGATTCCATCATTAAATCCTACCGTACTTTTCTCCGTCGCCTAACCAACGTTGGATCAGCGGTGTAATCACCTGCGGATATTGTTGCATCACTTGCTGGGCGACTTCGTTGACTTGTGTTAATAAATATTGGTCACGCACTAAATTGGCCACTCGCATGTTTGCTAATCCCGTTTGTTTAGTGCCTAAAATTTCGCCTGGTCCACGGATCATTAAATCTTGTTGTGCAATGACAAATCCATCAGTGGTATCACGCATCACTTGTAATCGCTGCTTACCAGCCTCCGATAAGGGTGCTTGATACAATAGAATACAATAACTTTCCACACAACCACGTCCTACTCGACCACGCAATTGATGTAATTGCGATAATCCCAATCGTTCGCAATTTTCAATGATCATTAAACTGGCATTGGGAACATCCACCCCAACTTCAATGACTGTGGTCGCCACCAACACATCGATGCGACCACTTTTAAAATCACTCATAATCGTTTCTTTGTCGATACCTTTCATACGCCCATGAATCAATCCCACATTGAAATCCACCAATACTTGCTGCAAATGCGCCGCCGTATCTTCAGCCGCTTGGCACTGCAATACTTCAGACTCTTCAATCAATGGACAGACCCAATAGACTTGACGCTGTTTGCGACACGTTTCAATAATTCGTTCAACAATTTGTGACCGGCGTGTGTTGGGAACGACTGCGGTTTGGATTGGCGTACGCCCTGGCGGTAATTCATCAATCACCGATACATTCAAATCAGCATAAGCCGTCATTGCCAAGGTGCGTGGAATCGGGGTAGCTGTCATAATCAATTGATGTGGTATTTGTTGTTGCTGATATCCTTTTTCTAACAATAATAATCGTTGTTCAACGCCAAATCGATGTTGCTCATCCACAATCACCAACCCCAATTTATAAAATTGTACATCAGCTTGCACCAACGCATGCGTACCAATCACCAATTGTGCCTCACCACTGGTTAAAGTTGCCAGCATGGCTTTGCGCAATCCACTGGATAAACTGCCCATCAACCAGACGACTTTAATATCCAATGTCATGAACCATTCACTGAATTTAGCTAAATGTTGTTCCGCTAAAATTTCTGTCGGCGCCATCAATGCGACTTGATAACCCGCTTCAATGGCTTGCAACGCAGCCATAGCAGCTACCACAGTTTTGCCCGATCCCACATCACCTTGCAACAATCGTTGCATCGGATGCGGTTGGGCTAAATCTTCGCTGATTTCAGCAATTACCCGTTGCTGCGCTTGGGTCAATGTAAACGGTAATTGTTTTATAAATGAATCGCTATACTCTTGCGTGGCTGGTAAAGGATCAGCAACCTGCTGATTCACCTGTTGGCGCAATTGTAATTTGGACAATTGGTGCGCCAACAATTCTTCGAAAACCAATCGCTGTTGTGCCGGATGCTCCCCAGCTTCCAATTGGGCAAATGAAATTTGTGGTGGTGGACGATGCAACAAGGCAACCGCCGTTGCTAACTCCGTCAATTGATAATGTTGCAATATTATTTCAGGCAATAATTCCGCTAATAACCCGCCTTGCTCCAATAAGGTCAATGCTTGATCAGTTAAATCCCTCAATCGCTGTTGACTTAAACCAGCCGTTGTATGATAAATTGGCGTTAATGTTTGTTCGACCGGCACTTCATCCCCTGTTTGCACATGCTGAAATTCCGGATGAATCATACTCAATTGCCGACCTAAACCACGTACTTCACCAAAGCAACGCAGCCATGCGCCATCGACTAAATGTTGTTGTAAGCCTGGATGAAAATTAAAAAATAAAATTTGCAATTGTCCTGTGGCATCTTGCAGCGTGCATTCCAGTCGTGGGCGACGACCAAATTTAACCGCTGAATGAGTGATTCGTCCTTCGGCCACGGCATAATCACCCAGACGTAAATCACGAATAGCTGTCAACCGAGTACGATCCTGATATCGATAAGGTAAATGAAATAATAAATCTTGTAGCGTTCGGATCCCACATTTTGCCAATCGCTGCGCCAGCACCGAACCCACGCCTTTGAGTTCACTACACAATCGATGTTCTAAATGGTTTTTTGTTGTTGTATCTGTCAAAGATTGCTTCATGGATCTAAGTCCGATTAAGGCGAACCACACTAGGGTTGGTGCGCAATCGACGAATCACCCGCGCCAAATGCCGACGATCACGAACCGAGATCACAAAATCAAGTAGCCGTAATTTGTCATCCAATTCTTTCACCTGTAATTGATCAATGTTGGAACCCACATCGGAAATTGCACCAGCGATTTGCGCCAACATGCCTCGCTTATTGATGACAGTAATATTTAACTCTGCTTTAAAATCACCGGTAACTTGATCTTCCCAGCACATGGCAATGAATTGTTCCGGTTTATCCCGAAACGTGTTGACTTGCGGGCAATCATCCACATGAACCAAAATACCACAACCGGATCGTAGTTGACCAACAATAGGATCTCCCGGTATTGGATAACAGCAATTGGCATAATCAACCACCATACCTTCTGTCCCTTTAATCGCAATTGGATTATCCGCTGGCGTTATCGTCTCATCATATTGATGCAACAAACGGCGCGCGATCACCAACGCGACTTGATTACCCAAACCAATCGCTTTGTGTAACTCATCCAATGAAGCGTAATCCAATTCATCCAACAACGATTGCAGCGTTTCTGATTTCACTGCTTCAACAGAACTACCAAGATCAGTAAAAGCTTTTTCTAATAGCCGGTAACCTAATGAAATCAAACCGGCGTTTTTTTCTGTTTTTAAAAAATTGCGAATGTTACCTTTTGCTTTACCAGTCACCACAAAATTAAGCCACGCTGGGTTGGGTCTTGCTCCAGGCGCAGTGATTACTTCAACAGTTTGACCATTCACTAACGTAGCACTCAATGGCGCCAACCGCCGATTGATTTTAGCAGCAACACAACTGTTCCCAATATCTGAATGTACTGCGTAAGCAAAATCCACCGGGGTTGCTCCACGTGGTAATTCCATAATATCGCCTTGTGGGGTAAACACGTACACTTCATCTGGGAACAAATCAATTTTGACATTTTCAATAAATTCAATCGAACTGCCCGCGTTTTTTTGGATCTCAACTAAATTTTGTACCCATTCACGCGCACGTGATTGGGCTTCATCGGCTTCTAATCCAGATGATTTATACAGCCAATGTGCAGCAATGCCATTTTCAGCTACTTGATTCATTTCCACCGTACGAATTTGCACTTCGATCGGCACACCAAAGGGTCCGAACAAAGTGGTATGCAACGATTGATAGCCATTCACTTTAGGAATCGCCAAATAATCTTTGAATCGTTCAGGTACCGGCTTGAAACATTGATGCACAATGCCCAAAGTGCGATAAGCTTGATCAACACTGTTGACGATGATACGAAATGCTAACACATCCATGATTTCAGCAAATGAGGCACTCTTGCTCTTCATTTTTTTATAAATACTATATAAATGCTTGCGACGGCCAAACGTTTTAACATAAGCCACTCCGGCTTTTTTTAGAGCGTCATTCAATTCATTTTGTACTTTTTCAATAATGCCTTTTCGATGTCCACGTGCTTGCTCAACGGCTGATTTCAACACTTGGTAGCGTATTGGATACAGGGCAGAAAATCCTAAATCTTCCAATTCGATAAATATATTATGCATCCCCAATCGATTGGCGATTGGCGCATAAATTTCTAATGTTTCCAAAGCAATTCGACGACGTTTTTCCGCTGACAATACACTTAAAGTACGCATGTTGTGTAATCGATCAGCGAGCTTGACCAAGATTACGCGAATATCACGCACCATCGCCAATATCATTTTTCGAAAATTCTCTGCTTGAGCTTCAGCGCGAGTTTCAAATTTAATCTGGGTTAATTTGCTAACACCATCGACCAATTCGGCAACTTGTTCACCAAACTCATCAACTAATTCTTGTTTGGTTACGGGTGTGTCCTCAATCACATCGTGCAACAAAGTTGCCACGATGCTTTGATGATCCATGCGCATCGCCGCCAGAATCGTCGCGGCGGCCACTGGGTGGGTAATGTATGGTTCACCAGAACGGCGAAATTGACCTTCGTGAGCTTGTTTAGCAACTTGATAAGCTTGTTGAATCCGCGCAATCGAATCCGCGGTTAAATATTTTTCCAATTCATCGGCTAGTCCAGCAAAATAACTCACGTACTACTCCATGATATGATGTAGCAGTCAATGCTCTATTAAATGAACGTTGCCAATATCATCACTGTCAACACTCATCCCTCAACGCCATGACCCAATTGCCAAAACACGTTTTGATCAAGCATTGTACCTTTGTAACTATTTACCACAGTTGAAGATTAAAATTATTATTCTATTGTGACAGTCACATCATTCATGTTCATCATCACGAGTCAGACGGCCTAATTGGTTGATATTGTCTTTAGTCACCAATCCATCAGCAATCTCTCGCAAAGCAACGACTGTGGGTTTATCATTTTCCCAATTGACCATGGGTTCTATCGGAGTGGTTGCCAGTTGACGAGCACGCTGACCTGCCAGCATCACCAATTCAAACCGATTATCAACTTCGCCTAAACAATCTTCTACGGTAATTCTCGCCATTGTTTTATACACCTGTTAAAAACAGTCGGTATTCTATCACGCTCATTATAGTAAATCATCTAACAAATCTTGTAAGACCACTTGCTGGCGTTGCCGTT
>WLWR01000086.1 GCA_012103495.1 Legionellales bacterium | reverse complement strand
ATGAAGATTACAAAAATTTACTTCGACTGTTATCAACTTAAAAGGGGAGGCGTACGGTGCATTTTGTTTCACAGCGAGACCAACTGTTAAAAGCGTTGCAAATGGTGATGGGGGCAGTTGAACGCAAACATACGATGGCTATTTTAGCCAATGTACATTTGGAAGTGTTTTCACATCAACTGTTGTTGACCGCAACGGACTTGGATATTGAGCTCACCGCGAGTGTGATCTTGGCCGAGCCTGCCGATACGGGAACAACCACGGTGTCGGCACGTAAGTTACTGGATATTGTGCGTAATTTGCCTGCGGGTGCGATGGTCGATTTTTTGGTACAGGATAAAAAAATTGTGATTCGTTGCGGGAAAAGTCGATTTAGCTTAGCGTCCTTGTCTGCGGAAGAATATCCACGAATTGAAAATAAACCCAATGAGCATGAGTTTGTCATGCAACCTGCACCCTTATTACAAGTGGTGCAAGCGGTGCAATTTTCCATAGCCCAAGACGATGTGCGTCAAACGTTGAATGGGTTGTTACTGGATTTTAACGTAGGTCATTTAAAGGCCGTTGCTACGGATGGTCATCGATTGGCCGTGAGTGAATGTGGGCAACAAAATGTGGAATGGACAGGACAAATTATTTTGCCACGCAAAGCCAGTCAAGAATTGGTGCGCTTGTTAAGTGATGTGGAAAATCCCATTACGATTTCGTTACGGTCAAACCTTATTAAGGTAGCGACGGAGCAAGTGACACTGGTGGCAAAATTGATTGAGGGACACTATCCCAATTATCACAAAGTTATTCCTGAGGATTGTCAAAATGAAGTGGTGATTGGCCGTGATTTTCTCAAAGAGGTTTTGTCACGGGTTGCCGTGTTGTTAACTGAAAAATACAAAGGAGTGCGACTGCGATTTCGTGAACATGCGTTGACGATTATTGCCACCAACCCTCAACAGGATATGGCAGAAGAAACCATTGAATTGAATTACCCTGGAGAAGATATTGATATGGGGTTCAACGTTCATTATCTTCTGGATGCGTTGGCAGCCATTTCGGTGAATGATGTCAGACTAGGATTTAATCAGGGCGACAACAGTGGGTTGGTGATCCAAGCGTGTGAGGATGAGGCAAGTTTGTATGTCGTTATGCCCATGCGTTTGTGAGTATGGCTGGGCTAAATTCACTGTCAATCAGCTACTTACGTAATATTGTCTCAGCGCAGATAACGTTGCATCCACAAATGAATGTGATTGTGGGTGCCAATGGCAGTGGTAAAACCAGTTTGTTGGAAGCCATCTATTTGTTGGGGATGGGGCGGTCGTTTCGGACTCGATTGATCAAACAAGTTATTTCCTTTGAACAAACGGATTTGACGGTCACCGGTGAATTGCTCAATGCCACTCACCTTGGGATTCATCGAGCCTTGACCGGCGCGCTGCAGATCAAAATCAATGGAACTCCCTATTTTTCAGCCGCCGATTTGGCAACGGTTTTGCCAGTACATTATTTGAATCCAGAAATTTATCAATTGTTGGATGGTGGCCCGAGTGGTCGTCGGCAATTTTTAGATTGGGGTGTGTTCCACATGGAACATGAGTTTTATGAGCAGTGGAAAGCCTTGAATCGAATCTTAAAACAGCGTAATCAAGCACTGCGCAGTGGTTGTCCGGATATGGAGGTGGCCTTATGGGATGCCTCATTGGTGGCGTGTGCTGAGGCAATTGATCAATGGCGGCAGCAATATGTCGAGCAATACAAACCGCTATTTGTCGCTCACTGTCGGCGATTATTACAAATTGAAGAAATTTCTTTTTGTTATCAACGTGGTTGGCCGGAGGATGCCGGATTGATAGAGGTGTTGAAGCAACAATTGTCTCGTGATCGAATGCGCGGTTACACTGGGCGTGGACCGCACCGAGCAGAGTTGTTATGGACGGTGGCTGGCATACCAGCCAAAGATGTCTTATCGCGGGGACAACAAAAAATGTTGTTATTGGCAATGAAGTTGGCGCAAGAACAATTGCTTCAGCAGCAAACAATGAAGAAAAGTCTTTTTTTATTGGATGATGTGGCGTCAGAATTGGACCGGGCGCATTTAGCCATCTTATTGGCAGAGTTGAAAGGGTTGCAATCACAAGTGTTTTTAACCTCAACCGATCAAAATGACGATTTGCTACGGTCGCATTTGGCTGCCCACCAAATGTTCCACATGGAACAAGGGAAGGTGACGGCGGTTTTGTAGCGTAAATGGCTTCACAGTTTTAAGCTCGCTGGATATAGACTCAGCGAGCTTGAAGTTGTGAACCTTGTTTAAATGCGCTAAAGATAACGATTCTAAGGACTGTACTAAACAGAGATAAAGACAATAAAAAAATTCAAAAAAAGCGTGTTTTGATTTCCCCTCAACCGCAAAAAAAACCAGTAACGATATCGGTTTAACGGAAGAAGTGGTACAATCGGCAGCTTCAAAATCTAAAGAGTTAAAGCCCTCACAGGAGTTTGTCGATGAGCGAAGTGGATACTGTCAATTACGATTCATCCAATATCAAAGTATTGAAAGGTTTGGACGCAGTCCGCAAGCGTCCTGGGATGTATATTGGCGACACGGATGATGGAACCGGTTTGCACCACCTGGTGTTTGAAGTGGTCGATAATTCCGTCGATGAAGCATTGGCAGGCTTTTGCTCACAAATTAACGTCACAATTCACGAAGGCGAATCAATCACTGTGACCGACAATGGTCGTGGTATTCCTGTCGACTTGCATGAGGAAGGAAAATCTGCCGCCGAAGTGATTATGACTGTATTGCATGCGGGGGGTAAATTTGACGACAATTCATATAAGGTCTCCGGTGGTTTGCACGGGGTAGGGATCTCCGTGGTCAATGCTTTATCGGATGAATTACAACTTATTATCCGGCGTGAGGGACAAATCTATCGACAACAGTATCAATTAGGTGAACCACAAACCGAATTAACCGCGAATGAAGCCACGACTCAAACTGGAACCCAAATTTGGTTCAAACCAAGTGCTGAAATTTTTTCCAATATCAAATTTCATTACGACATTCTTGCCAAACGGTTGCGTGAATTATCGTTTTTAAACTCAGGCATTCGCATTCATTTAATTGATGAGCGCAATGATCGAGAAGATATCTTCGAATACGAAGGTGGGATCAGTGCGTTTGTTGATCATTTAAATAAAAATAAAACACCGATTAATCCGGCTGTTTTTCATTTGCTCCATGAAAAAGAAGGCATCGTCGTGGAAGTGGCGATGCAATGGAACGATGGGTTTCAAGAAAATATTTTTTGTTTCACCAACAACATTCCACAACGCGATGGTGGGACTCACTTAGCGGGTTTTCGTGCTGCGCTGACGCGCACACTCAATAGTTATATTGACAAAGAAGGGTTTGCTAAAAAAGCCAAAGTTGCGACCACCGGTGATGATGCACGTGAAGGGTTGACCGCGGTGCTGTCTGTCAAAGTGCCTGATCCAAAATTTTCCTCACAAACCAAAGACAAATTGGTTTCTTCGGAAGTGAAATCAGTGGTTGAATCGATCGTGAATGAAAAATTCAATGAATACTTGATGGAAAATCCAGTGGTAGCTAAAGCCGTCGTGGGCAAAATCATCGATGCGGCTCGTGCACGTGAAGCCGCTCGACGCGCGCGTGACATGACTCGGCGCAAGGGTGCGTTGGACCTGGCTGGGTTGCCAGGCAAGCTGGCTGATTGTCAGGAACGTGATCCGGCTTTATCAGAACTGTTCATCGTGGAAGGAGATTCTGCGGGGGGGTCAGCTAAACAAGGTCGTGATCGCCGCACTCAGGCGATTTTGCCACTTAAAGGTAAAATTCTAAACGTTGAAAAAGCGCGCTTTGATAAAATGCTGGCATCGCAAGAAGTCGCCACCCTCATTACTGCGCTGGGGTGTGGCATCGGCCGTGAGGAATACAATCCGGACAAGCTGCGATATCACTACATTATCATCATGACCGATGCCGACGTCGATGGCTCACACATTCGCACACTGCTACTGACTTTTTTTTATCGGCAAATGCCGGAAATTTTAGAGCGCGGGCATGTCTATATTGCACAACCGCCCTTGTATAAAGTCAAAAAAGGCAAGCAAGAACAATATGTCAAAGATGATCCTTCTTTAGATCATTACTTAACCCAATTGGCGCTGCACAATGCTTCGTTGACTCCTGCACAAGATGCACCGGCCATCCAAGGCGTCGCATTGGAAAAAATGATTGAACAATATCGTGCTGCACAACGTGCTATTTCACGATTGACACGACGTTATCCAACAATCATATTACAGCAACTTATTGACTTGCCGGCAGTTACCACTGAAAAACTAACTGATGAAACGTTTATGCAAACATGGGTTGCCTCATTGCAAACCAAATTAACCGCATTGCCGCAAGGCGGTATGCAAATGAAGGCGAGTTTAGCGTCGGAACCTTCTTCACCTCATCACGTACCCTTGATTAACGTCATCAATCATGGTTTGGTGGAAACCTATCGTTTGACGACGGAATTTTTTGTTTGTCGCGATTATCAAGCGATTAAAACGGTGGCGAATGAACTGCAAAATTTCATTGGCGTAGGTGCTTGTGTACAACGCGGTGAGAAAAACAAACCGATCACTCATTTCCAACAAGCGGTGGAGTGGTTGCTCGACGAAGCCAAGCGCGGTCAAACCATTCAACGCTACAAAGGGTTGGGGGAAATGAATCCGAACCAACTGTGGGAAACCACCATGGATCCCAATTCTCGCCGGTTATTGCAAGTGACCATTGAAGATGCTGTGGCTGCCGATGAAATTTTTACCACGCTTATGGGGGATCAAGTTGATCCTCGTCGCCAATTCATCGAAGCCAATGCGCTGGATGCTGAAAATATCGATGTGTAATAAGGTGTTTTTAACAACTCATCACACCGGAAGCGGCGAAAATTAAGTGCGCATCGGACGCTATTTTGCGGCGCTTCTCAAGAAAAATCCTCAAATGATCCCGACGAGCCCTGCGGGGTTTTTCAATCAAAACATCGCAGGCTATGCCCCGCCTGCACACTTAAAATGCCACCTGAAAAATTTACTGGCCACTCCTGTCGTTCGCATCGTCAGGTACGATGGCTATAGTCAGGACTGTTACAAATTTTTGCCGAAGCTATTAAGCAATGTTGCTTAATTTATACGGTGTTTAAAAAAACTATGTATGCGATGTTATCCATCGCCAGGGTATCGTTTTTTTCGTGGCGAATGATGGTTGTCTTTAATTTCGCAGTTATGTTAAAGTGGCCGGCTTTTTTATCGCTAGGGTTATGGTTATGCCGGCATCGGATTCCTCTTCTGCGTTTTCTGACCCATTCCCTACGCACTCGCTGGCTGCCTTTCTTGGCTATTTCATCCGACGCTATGGATGGTGGTTGTTGCTATTACAAGTTTTTTGTTTGGCTTGGGCCTTAGATCGAACGTTGATTCCCTATGTGCTGGGGCTCATCGTTGACACGATTGTTAACTTTTCCGATGACAAGTCACGCATGTGGCACGTACTGCTCATTCCATTAAGTCTGGGTGCATTTTTGTGGATATTGACGGAAGTCATGTTTCGGTTGTCGGGAATTGTCCGTGCATTTATTTTTCCTAAATTCGAAGCCCAAGTGCGCATGAGGATGTTTGATTACATTCAACAACATTCGTACCGTTTTTTCAGTGATCATTTTGCCGGTAGCATGGGGAATAAACTCAACGATATGGCTTTGGGTAGTACACGGTTATTGGATGCGGTGATGTTTTTATTTTTGCCGGTGTTATCAGCCGTGTTGATCACGATTGGCTTATTCTTTTGGTTGCAACCATTGTATGCCTTGTTAATAGGCAGTTGGGTGGTCTTGCACATGGCAGTTTGTTTGGCTTTTGCTGGCAAAATTGATCAACTATCGCATAAGCATTCCGAAGCTCGCAGTGAATTAACAGGACGAGTGGTCGACAGTTTTACCAACTTTATGAATGTTAAGCTGTTTGCCAGGCGACGGTTTGAATATCAATACGTCAACCGATTTCAACAAGCGGAGCAAGCCACGCATTGGCGCACACTGTGGTTGATTGAAAAAGTGCGTATTTTGCTGGGAGTGCTGGCCTTGGCCATTCCCGTGCTGGCATTAACCTGGGCGGTGTTGTCCGATTGGCAACAGGGCAATATTACGACGGGTGATCTGGTGTTTATCTTGAATACCACTTGGAATGTGATGATGATGGTGTGGATCACTGGGATTGAGTTGCCGAATTTTTTTGCTGATATTGGTACGTGCCAGCAAGCGTTAACGTTGGTAAAAGAATCACATGAAATCGCCGATAAGCCGAAGGCAACCCCGATTGTTATCACGCGTGGTGACATTGAATTTGATCAGATGGATTTTCAGTATCATGCCGGTGATAAAATATTCAACCAACTGTGTTTAACCATTCCAGCGCAACAAAAAATAGGCTTGGTTGGTTTTTCTGGTGCGGGAAAAAGTACGTTTGTTAATTTAATTTTGCGATTGTTCGATGTGACAGATGGTCGCATTTTAATTGATCAACAAAATATTGCAGAGGTGACCCAACAATCGTTGCGCGAACAAATTTCAATGATCCCACAAGAGCCGGTATTGTTTCATCGCAGCATTTTAGAAAACATTCGCTATGGCAAAACTCAAGCAACCGATGAACAAGTATTACAGGCGGCTCAACAAGCACACTGCCATGATTTCATCGAAACCTTACCGCAACAGTATCAAACGCTGGTCGGTGAGCGCGGTATTAAATTATCCGGTGGACAGCGCCAACGGATTGCCATTGCCCGAGCATTTTTGGCTGACGCTCCCATTCTTATTTTGGATGAAGCTACTGCCGCTTTAGATTCAATGACTGAACAATTGATTCATGACAGCTTGACGAAATTAATGGCGCAGCGGACTACGTTGGTTATTGCTCACCGATTGTCAACACTGCGTCAAATGGAACGAATCTTAGTGTTTAACCGAGGTGAAATTGTTGAAGACGGTTCACACCAACAATTGATAAAACAACAAAGGGATTACGCAAAATTATGGCAGATGCAAGCACACGGCTTTTTACCGGAACACGAATAAGCGATTGAGTGTTTCCACAAGGCTAAAAAAAATCACGTA
>WLWR01000085.1 GCA_012103495.1 Legionellales bacterium | reverse complement strand
AAGTCACGATGGATAATGTCATAGGATGGTCTCGTTAATGATCGGTTAACAGTTGCGTCGTATCCGATTTGTGATGTTCACCAAACCGATCCACCAAGGTTGCACTGGCAGCATTCATGCCAATGATGTCAACTTGAACGCCTTCACGTCGAAACTTCATTACCACTTTATCCAGTGCTGCCACTGCTGTTACATCCCAAAAATGGGCCGCGGACAGATCAATGGTCACACGTTCAACCGCTTGTTTGAAATCAAAGGCGGTGATAAATTGATCAGCAGAGGTGAAAAACACTTGTCCGATGACTTGATAGGTACATGATGCGGGTGAAGGATGATTGACAACGTCAACGCGCATAAAGTAACCAACTTTATTGGCAAAAAATAAAGATCCTAATAACACACCCACAAACACACCGATGGCTAAATTATGAGTAATGACCACGGTCGCCACCGTTGCCAACATGACTATGTTGGCTGATAGAGGATGTTTTTTTAGATTGTAAATGGAGCTCCAAGAGAAGGTGCCGATCGAGACCATGATCATAACGGCGACCAATGCTGCCATGGGAATTTGTTTTAACCAGTTGCCTAAAAACAGCATCAATACCAGCAAAAACACACCAGCGGCCAAACAGGACAATCGACCGCGGCCACCTGATTTCACATTGATGACGGATTGCCCTATCATGGCGCATCCAGCCATCCCCCCTAACAAACCGGCACCTATGTTGGCAATGCCTTGACCTTTGCACTCTCGATTTTTATCACTGGGCGTGTCGGTTAAATCATCGACGATGGTGGCTGTCATCAGTGATTCAAGTAAACCAACCGCTGCTAAACCCAGTGAGTAGGGTAAAATAATGATCAATGTTTCCAGGGTCAGTGGTACATCTGGCCATAAGAAAACAGGAAGTGTATTGGGTAATTCACCCAGATCGCCAACGGTACGAATGTCCAATCCCAGGCCGATAGAAATAGCCGTCAGAACTAGAATACACACCAATGGTGAAGGGATGAGTTTGCCAAGACCTGGTACATAGGGAAATAAATAGATAATGCCAAGTCCTGCCGCGGTGAGCAGATATACGTAGCGACTCACTTGGATCAATTCGGGCAGTTGCGCTAGGAAAATCAAAATGGCTAAGGCGTTAACAAAACCAGTGATGACTGAACGAGACACAAATCGCATGAATTGCCCGAGTTTTAAATACCCGGCGATGATTTGTAATAGGCCTGTTAAGACTGTGGCGGCGAGTAAATATTCAAGTCCATGAGTTTTGACCAAAGTGACCATCAACAAAGCCATTGCACCGGTGGCTGCGGAAATCATACCAGGACGTCCACCGGTAAATGCGATGGTAATAGCAATGCAAAACGATGCATACAGACCGACTTTGGGATCCACTCCGGCAATGATTGAAAAGGCGATGGCTTCGGGAATGAGTGCAAGGGCAACCACTAGACCGGCTAATAAATCACCCCGGATGTTTGACAACCAATCTCTTTTCCAGGTTTGTAACATTTAAAGAACCTCGTAAAGCGGCCAGCATACTATAACAAACCAGATTGTTTTTCAATAAACCAATTTGGTTCTATTATGGGATGGCGCGACCTCGGGTGAGGTTATGGAACGATGAACTTATGCATTTAGATGAATAATGGTACACTCGCGGTCTTACTGATACAGTGGTAAATATTTATTCAAATGAAGGGTTGTAAAACATTGGTCATCGGGCCTGCCTGGTTGGGGGATGTGGTGATGGCCCAGGCATTAGTAAAAACTTTGGTTGCCCAACAGTGTGTGGTGGATATGAGTAGCCCAAGCTGGTGTCACCCAGTGTTGGCGCGAATGCCCGAGGTCAGTCAGGCCATTGCCTTGGATTTGCCACGTAACCAGTGCGCATGGCGTCAATGGCGAGCCTATGGCAAACAATTCAAACAGCATGGTTATGATCAAGTATTTGTGCTACCCAATACTTGGAAGTCGGCATTCATTGCTTGGTCAGCCGGTATCAAACGACGTGTCGGTTGGGTGGGTGAGCAGCGTTGGGGATTGTTAAACGATATCCGTCGATTGGATATACAAAAGTGGCCTAACATGGTGCAGCGCTATGTTGCCTTGGCTCATGATGCTCATTGGTGTGGAGAAGATTATCCACGGCCACGATTACAAGTGGATCAGGCGGCGATTCCGACAATTTTAGCTCGTCATCAGCGCACACTGCCGCAACAACCGGTGGTGATCTTATGTCCAGGTGCGGCGTTTGGCGTGACGCGGCGATGGCCGGTGAATTACTTTGCGACGATTGCCAATCGATTCATCGAACAGGGAAAGCAAGTATGGTTGTATGGTTCTCACAAAGAACAACCGTTGGCCGAACAAATTCAAGTCTTGACTCAAGGACGATGTGTGGATTTTACCGGACTTGCCTTGGATCAAGCCATTGATTTAATGTCATTGGCTGACTTGGTGGTGAGTAACGATTCTGGATTGATGCATGTGGCTGCCGCGCTCGACATTCCTACCATTGTGATTTACGGTTCTACAGCGCCAGACTATACCTTCCCACTCACTGATCGTGCGCATATGTTAATTGAACGATTGGCTTGTCAACCGTGTTTTCGTAAAACGTGTCGTTATGGTCATTTGGCATGTTTAAATCGCATTACCCCTGATCAAGTATTACGAGTTGCTGATGAAAGTTTTATTGGTTAAAACCTCCTCGATGGGGGATGTGATCCATGCGTTGCCAGCAGTGAGTGATGTGTTGGCAAGAGTACCATCGATTGAATTGGATTGGCTGGTTGAACAAGCATATGCGCCGATTGTGCAATGGCACCCAGGTGTACAACGAGTCATTCCCATTCGATTACGTCATTGGCGTCGGCAGGGTTGGGCTGCGTTGCGATCCGGTGAAATATATCAAGCGGTACGCCAATTGCGCCAACAACCGTATGATTGTGTGATTGATGCGCAAGGGTTGGTGAAAAGTTTGTTGTGGGTTTTGCTCAGTCGGCACCGACAATCGCATGGGTATGATCGCCATTCCATTCGTGGGCGGGGAATCAGTTGGTTGTATGATCAACAAGCATCGGTATCCTGGGATTTGTCTGCGGTGCAACGTATACGTCATTTATTTGCCCAAGTGTTTAACTATACGCCGCCAGTTGCTCAACCCGACTATGGTATTGCCGCGGGCATGCAATCTAAAACAGCTGTTTCATCGGCGTATGTGACTTGTTTTCCCAATTCCAGCGCCGCCAATCGTTATTGGCCAGTGTCACATTGGCAGCAATTGATTGAGCGGATCATCGATGCTGGATTGGCAGTGCAATTAAGTGCGGGCACCGCTCAAGAGTTTGCCTATTGTCAACAATTGGTTGTTCACCCTAAGGTGGAAATATTAAATCAATATTCCATTGCTCAATTAGGTCCAATCATTGCCAATGCCACGGCGGTGGTGGGGCTGGATACCGGTTTGGTGCATTTGGCCACCGCCATGCATAAACCCACGGTGACGTTACATGGCCCCACCCGATTGGCTGCACCGGATCAATGGCAAGTTCCTCTTACTGCGAATGTGGCTTGTGCGCCTTGTCTGAAACGCGTTTGCCAACACCCCGAAGGGATGTTTCATGACATTGCTCCGTGTTTGGCGAGCATTGAAGTGGACACGGTTTGGCAAGCGCTGCAAGCGCAATTAATCAATCGATAATCCAATCGATGCGAATAAGCTTTCATCGTCCAATAATTGGCGGGTCAATTGTTTACCAAGCTCCACACCATATTGATCGAAACAATTGATTTGCCAAATCACACTTTGGACAAAAACTTTATGTTCGTATAAAGCAATCAAGCTGCCCAAGGTGGTGGGGGTGAGTTGCGGTAAGGTAATGAGACTGCTGGGTTTATTGCCAGGTAACCATTGATGCTGGGCAAGTTGGGTCGCTTGTGCCAAATCATAGCCTTGTTGCTGCAATTGTTGGGCCAAGATGGATGGATCATTGCCTAGCATCAACGCCTTGATTTGACTGATGCAATTGGCTTTTAATTGACGATGATGCTCGGTCAGTGGACTGGTGCACTGTTCGGCAATAATAAAATCCACCGGAATTAAATGTGCTCCTTGATGCAGTAATTGATGGAACGCATGTTGACCATTGACGCCTACCGATCCCCAAATGACCGGGGCAGTGGAATAAGGAGTGGTTTGTCCCATCGCTTGCATTTGCTTGCCATTGCTTTCCATTTCCAATTGTTGCAAATAATTAGGCAGCCATTCCAAGCGTTGAGCATAAGGAATGACGGCATGGGTTTGGGTGTGAAAAAAATTAATATACCAAATGCCCAGTAATCCTAAAATCACTGGCATGTTATTGGCAAACGCAGCGCTGTGAAAGTGTTGATCCATGGCGTGAGCACCGGCCAGCAATTGTTGGAATTTAGACATGCCAATGGAAATGGCCAGCGGCAAACCAATGGCTGACCACAGTGAATAACGTCCACCGACCCAATCCCAAATTGGCAAGATATGATCTGTGGCAATGCCCAAAGCGTTGGCGCCGGCAGGGTTGGCGGTGATGGCAATCACTTGGTTGGCAATGTGCGAGCGGCCCAACCAGTTCAACACCGTTTGTGCATTGAGTAAAGTGTCTGAGGTGGTGAATGATTTAGATGAAATGATCACTAAGGTGGTGGCTGGATCCAGTGGCGCTAAGGTCGAGGTAAGATGATGCCCGTCAACATTGGCAATAAAATGAATGCGCACGGCGCACTTGGCTTCGGCTTGCAGTGCATGATAGGCCATGGCCGGTCCTAAATAGGAGCCGCCAATTCCTAGATGCACAATATCGGTGATCGGTTGTCCATTAAAGCCTAACCATTGTTGGTGGCGCAGACGGGTGCAATAAGTTGCCATGCGGTGATGCAAATCAGCGATGGCGGGCATGATATCTTGCCCTTGATAGTATAAGGGTTGGTTGGTGGGACGACGCAAAGCCGTGTGTAATGCGGGTCGTTGTTCGGTAAAATTAACCGGTTCACCTTTAAATAAATGATCTATTTTGTTAGGCAATGCCGCTGCGTGCGCTAATTGGATCAAGTATTCCAATGTTTGTGTGGTGATACGATGATGCGCGTAGTTTAAGCTGAGATCAGCGGCTTGCAGGCGAAACCGTTGATCCCGTTGTGGGTCTTGTTCAAACCAGTCACGCATGTGCTGTGATTTTAAGTGCTGATAATGCGTGGCCAATTGGTGCCAGCAATCGGTTAACTTCATTCTAAATGGACCCTCCGGGTGGCAGGGAAGATGGACATCCTAGTAATCCAAAGAGGCGAAATAGTACCGACTCTAGCCGAGCTTTGCAACCGGTTGTTTTTTATACAAGCGCAGAACGGTGGTGATTAATAGGTGTTTTTGTTGGTCACTGTCAGCAATTGCATAGCAGGTGAGTGTGACCGCTCCTTCTGGTACTGCTGATGACTATAGAATTTTAAAGCTTTTCGAATCACTTCTGCCATGGAAATTTGCTGACATTGTGCTTGTCCAGCTAACCAACGTTTTTGTTCGCTTGAGATACTGAAGATAATGCGTTCCATAAATGAAATCCTCTTTCTTTTTAACTAATGTTATGTACTCACGTGATATCACATGTTAAACTCGGCAAATTTTAAAATCGCGTAAGAGCACAAGACGCTTTTATGCGACTGAAATTGTTCTTTTATCAGGCAATACGGAGGAAAATACAAACTAATTCTGATAAAACAATTAATTTTATTCATTAAATAATAAATCTATAGATTTGTCAACAGTTTGAATTTTTTTATTCCCATCAAAGGGGTGTGATTGATGAGCGGGCATAAATTAAAAGAAAATATTGAACGGCTAATGCAATTGCATGGTATTAAATCCGTGATGGAATTATCGCGTGAATCGAAAACCCCGCAACCTACTTTGCACCATATTTTGTCGGGTGCAACGCAGCGGCCAAGAAGCAAATCCTTAACGGGTCTGGCGGCATATTTTTCTGTGTCGGTTGATCAATTGTTAGGGCGCAAACCATTGCCCATGATGTTGCCCGATCACATTTTGCAACACTTAACCATTCAAATGTTGCCGATTATCGGTTGGCAACAAGCCAAACATTGGCCGATGCCAATGGTGCGTGAACGTGATGATTTTGCCAAAGTGGTTGTGGATCATTCAATCAATGCCAATGCGTTCGCCTTACAATTAGAGCATTCATTGCATTCACCTTTGTTTACTGAAGGTGGTATTTTGATTTTAGATCCGGACAAACAACCAGAAAATCACGATTATGTGTTGGTGTATTGTGCGAAAAAAGACAGTATTGAAGTGTGTCAGTTGATGGATAAATCGGACACCTATCAAGTGAAATGTTGCCAAGCCGATGAAGCAGATGCGTTGGTAACGCTCGAACCTTATCAAGATCGTATTTTAGCTACCATTGTTGAAGTGCACGTGCGATTGGTGGCACCAGCCAGTAACCAAAGTCAATAAATTATTGAGATTGTTGTACAAATTATTTTCTTTGATGTCACCACGATAAATTTTTGATGATTCAGTAATGTTTTTAAATCATCGATAAGTTACATACCTGAATAATTTGGTCCTCCACCGCCTTCAGGTGGAACCCATTGAATATTCTGAGTCGGATCTTTAATGCTGCATGTTTTGCAGTGAATGCAATTTTGCGCATTGATTTGTAAACGTGGTGGCTGTTCACCATCATCGATAATTTCATAAACACAGGCAGGGCAGTACCGTGTTTCAGGCCCGGCGTATTGGCGCCAATTAATGTTGATGGCATTAGCAGGCTGTGTTAAGTGCAAATGACACGGTTGATTCTCTTGATGATACACATTGCTTAAATACACAGATGATAATTTATCGAACGTTAATTGGCCGTCGGCTGTTGGATAGTGAATACGTGGCACTTGATCGGCTGGCTGTAATTGCAAATGATCGACATGGTGATGGAATGTCCACGGTGTTTTTCCGCCGAGTAACATTAAATCCAATGCTGAATAGATTAACCCGGCATACAATCCCCAATGAAAACTAGGACGAATGTTACGTACTCGTCGTAACTCTTGGGCAATCCACGATTGGGCCACACGTTTTGGATAGTCGATGAACGCTTGATTACGGGTAGAGGCTGTTAATTC
>WLWR01000084.1 GCA_012103495.1 Legionellales bacterium | reverse complement strand
AAATGCGCATTCGGGGCAAGTATTTTTTGTTGCTGGGTGTTGGGTTATTGGTCATAGGTGCTGGACTGTTGTATCTGGACTGGCAGCGATTTTTACAACGACCGTTTACCCAAGTCGATTCTGACTATATTTATTATTTACCACCTGGATATACCCTTCAACAAGTTGCTCAAGATTTAACAAGCCAACAATTATTGACTCACAAGCGTGATCGATATTATTTACGCTTGTTGGGACAATTAACCGGTCAAGCCAATCGGCTCAAAACGGGTGAGTATTGGGTGACTTCCACCACGACGGCTCACCAATTATTGGATCGTATGGTGGGTGGTGATGTGGTGATGCGATTAATCACTTTGGTGGAAGGATGGAATTTTTGGCAAATTCGCGATGCAATGATTGCCAACCCTTATATTCGAGATACTTTAGTGCATTTGCCAACGGCAGAAATAGTGGCGCAATTATCGCTGGATTATCCGCATTTAGAAGGATTATTTTTTCCAGAAACCTATCAATTTGCCAGAGGCGTTTCTGATCACGTTATTTTGCAGCAAGCCGCTAAATTAATGCAAGAAAAGTTGCAATTGATTTGGCAGCAGCGTCAACCCAACCTGCCTTACAAAACCGCATATGAAGCATTGATTGCTGCATCTATCATTGAAAAAGAAACCGCAATTGATGCTGAACGCCCAGTGGTGTCTAGTGTTATTGTCAATCGTTTGCGTAAAGGGATGCGCTTGCAAGTGGATCCAACGGTTATTTATGGTTTGGGTGAACATTATCAGGGCCCGCTGACCCGTGCGGACTTACGCAAAGATACACCACACAATACCTATCGTCGGCATGGCTTACCACCCACCCCGATTGCCATGCCCAGCGAGTCGTCACTGCGTGCGGCTGTACAACCGGCAACCACTTCCTATTATTATTTTGTTGCACAAGGTGATGGCAGTCATGAATTTTCAGTCACTTTGGAACAACAAAATGCCGCAGTTAACCGCTATCGTCGTCGTCAAGCGGACTTAGCACTTACTCAACAAACGACGGTGGCATCAGCAATAGAATCTTCATTACCCGATACAAACAATGATCCAGTAAAAAGTATCGAGACCCCATCTTCTGAACCATCATTCCCGAAAACTTCTGAACAACAAGATATCAAAAGCTCATTACCCAATGCTGAGCTGATGGTTGTAGAAACTTTTTCCCAGAACAACACATTGTCTCATTCCTGTGAAGGTGAAAAATTATGTAGGCATCGCATTGCAACAATACTAGCGTTGGGTCAGGTCATTGCCTGGATTCCAAGCAATGACAACTTGACGACTAGGAAAATGATTTTTTGCCCAGTCCAACAAAGAGTGCCAATGCAAAACCATACCACAACAGGAGTCATCATCCATGGCGGCACAATACATTGTCATTGAAGGTATTGACGGTGCTGGAAAAACCAGCGCTATGCAAACGGTGACCCAATTACTGCCTCAATTAGGCGTGGACGATTGGATCACGACGCGTGAACCGGGCGGCACTGCATTGGCTGAACACATTCGCCAATTGCTAGGGCAAACCGAACCTTCTGAATCTTGGCACCCTCACAGTGAATTACTGTTAATGTATGCCAGTCGGGTACAAGTCGTGCATCAAGTAGTGCAACCGGCGTTGGCGGTTGGGCAATGGGTGATCAGTGATCGGCATGAATTATCAACCCGAGCGTATCAGGGGGGTGGACGTCAATTGCCGGAAGCGTGGTTGCAACAATTACATCACTGGTTGTTTGATGACTTTTGGCCGCATTTAACCTTATATCTCGATTTGCCACCGGAAATCGCGTTAGAGCGAGCGAGAAAACGTGGTGCGTTGGGGCGATTTGAACAATTGGGATTGGAATTTTATACACGCGTACGCAATCGATATTTGCAATTGGCTGAGCAGTGTCCCAACGTTGTTACCATTGATGCCAGTCAACCGTTTACCACAGTGCAGCAAGCCATCACCAAAACATTGTTAACCACTTATCAATCTTCATGAACACCGCAATCATGTCTATGCCTCCATGGCTACAACCCGCTTGGCAATTGTTACAACAACAATACCATGCGCAGCGGTTGCCACATGCACTATTGTTCATCGGGCAAGCAGGTATAGGAAAAACACAGCTGGCGCAACAATTTGCCCATTGGTTGTTGTGTGTTGAACAGGCAACACACGCAGTGGCTTGTGGACAATGCCAAGTGTGTCGATGGGTGCAAGCCGATACCTGTCCGGATTATTTTATTGTGGCGCCTATTGATGTAGGCAAAGCGATTAAAGTGGATCAAATTCGTCAATTAACTCAAGGGTTGGGTCAAACCCATCATTTTGCGAATGGCTACCGAGTTATTTTAATCCAGCATGCAGACAGTATGAATCAGGCCGCTGCTAACGCTTTGTTAAAATCGTTAGAAGAACCATATGATCGCACAATATTTTTATTGGTCGCTGATCAACTGTGGCGGTTACCGGCGACGATTATCAGTCGTTGCCAAAAAGTGCCAGTGGCAACACCACTTATCGAAATTAGTGAACCTTGGTTGATGCAACAAATTAATCAGCCTGCGCAACAGGTTCGTGCACTCTTACAGCGTGCACAGGGTGCGCCATTGATGGCAATAAGGTTGGCTGAAAATAATGATGATACACGTCAGGAACAATGGATAGACGCATTATTGACACGAATACAACAGGCACAGTTTGTGAGCTTTGATCAAAAAACCTCACCGGTGACTCATGAGGTATTTGATTGGTTGAGCAGTGGATTATTGGATCTTTTACGTTGTCATTGGACCGATACAAATCAGCCATTAACTTATGCCAACCATCGTCAGTTACTGACGCAATTGAGTCAACAATTGCGGATGGATAAAATATTGCAAATATTGCAACATGTCTTGCGATGTAAACAAGATTATTTATCGGGAATTTCATTGAATTTATCTTTATTGATGGATCATTGGTTATTACAACTATTGGCCGCCAGGCATAGGAGTTAGGCATGTTAGTCGATTCACATTGTCATTTGGATTGTTTGGATTTGACGGAATATCAGCAAGATTTAACTGCCGCATTAGCGGCAGCGCAAGACCATGATGTCAGTCATTTCTTGTGTGTATCCATTGATTTAACCCATTTTCCTCGAGTCCTGAGCATTGCTGAACAGTATTCGAATGTTTTTGCTTCGGTTGGATTGCATCCGAATGTGACCGATGAAGTTGAACCCAATACCCAGCAACTCATCGAATTAGCGCAACATGATAAAATTGTCGCTATTGGTGAAACTGGATTGGATTATTATCGCAGCAATGGCGAATTGACCTGGCAACAGGATCGATTCCGGCGTCACATTCAAGTTGCGCGTCACGTACAAAAACCATTGATCATTCACTCGCGACAAGCACCCACTGACACCGTCAACATCATGCAACAAGAGCAAGCCGATCATATTGGTGGGGTCATGCATTGTTTTACAGAAAATTGGGACATGGCTAAACGCTGTTTGGACTTGGGTTTTTATATTTCGATTTCTGGGATTGTCACTTTTCGTAATGCACAGGAACTTGTTGATGTGGTACGCAAAGTACCATTGGACCGACTGCTCATTGAAACCGATTCACCGTATTTGGCGCCAGTTCCCTTTCGGGGTAAACCCAATGAACCACAGTATGTGAAATACGTCGCCGAAAAAGTCGCTGAGATTAAACAAGTATCATACGAAGAGGTAGCGCAAGCCACCACGAAAAATTTTTTCAAATTGTTTGCTTTGGCGGTGCAATAAGCAGAGCCCCTTGAGTGACTAAGGTTGTTCTTGCCAGGCAGGAAGCGCTTGGTTGCCAAACAATTGCTTAGCGGCGGTGATGACTTCAGTGGATTGATAGGCTTCTACGATAGCAAGTAATTCGGGATTGGTTTGATCACTGGTGCGTACCACGATTAAATTAGCGTACGGTGAATTTTCATCTTCTAATAATACCGCATCTCGTTCTGGAGATAGATCGCCAGCCACGGCAAAATTGCTATTAATAAGGGCTAAATCCACATCGGCTAATACACGTGGTAATTGCGCTGCATCCAAGGTTCTAAAACGTAATTGTTTGGGATTGTCGACAATGTCGCTGGGGGTGGCGTTGAATCCTGCGGTTTTATTCAAAGTAATCAATCCGGCTTGTTGTAATAAAATCAACGCGCGACCTTCATTGCTGGGATCGTTGGGAATGGCTACGACGGCACGTTGGGGCAAATCACTTAATTGTTGGTGCTTACTGGAATACCCACCCATAGGGTAAATAAATGTTTTACCAATCACGGTGAAATTATATCCTTGGTTGGCTTGGGCTGCTTGTAAATAGGGAAGATGCTGGTACACATTGGCATCGATGCTACCATCGTGTAATGCAATGTTGGGAATGGCATAATCGGTGAATTCGACAATTTCAAAATCAACGCCGTGTTGTTTCGCCACTTGTTGCGCAACAGTCATTAAGGTAGCTTCGGGTCCACTGATCACTCCAACTCGTAGGGGGCGTTCTTGGTTGCCACAACCTATTAGTGTCAATAGCAAAATAAAACTCCCAGTAAGCCATTGTATTATGCGCATGAATTTCTCCTAGTTTTTTAATGGTTGACTCTCTTTGCTAAATAATCGCCAAACATTTGCATCAATTGTACGATGACAATCAAAATAACGATGGTTGTCAACATAACCATCGCATCAAACCGTTGATAACCGTAGCGAATGGCTAAATCACCCAAACCACCACCGCCGACCACACCGGCCATGGCTGAATAACTGACGAGAGTAATCACCGTTACTGTGATGCCATTGATGATACCAGACAATGCTTCTGGCAATAAAATATAACGAATGATTTGCAAGGCGGAAGCTCCCATAGCTTGACCTGCTTCAATGAGACCTTTGCTGACCTCTTCCAGCGCGTTTTCAATAATACGTGCTAAAAAAGGAATGGCGCCGACGGCCAAGGGAATAATGGCTGCGGTGGCCCCAATTGAGGTGCCCACCACCCAACGTGTGAATGGAATGATGGCGACCAATAAAATAATAAATGGAATTGATCGCAGGGCATTGACCATGCTTCCCAACAATTTGTTAAACGCTGGTTTGGCCAAAATACCACCCGACCGTGTGGTGAATAAAATAATACCCAATGGCAGACCAATGATGACTGCGATGCCACTGGCTACGCCAACCATGTATAAGGTTTGCCAAGTGGCAAATCCTAATTCTGTTAATAAATTAATGGACATAACCAATTAACTCCACGGTTAATCCTTGTTCGTTAAAGTAACGTATGATGTTTTCCAATTCGACCGGTTGTGCACGCACTTCAATGGTCATCACGCCAATGGGTTGCTGCTTAATGTATTCCATGTTGGCTTGCACAATATTAATCGGCAATTTTGTTTGCTGAATCAATTGAGCCATGATGGGTTTGGTGGCTGATTCACCGACAAAATATAATTGCAATAGGGGGTAAGCAGTGCTCGATTGTGGGGTGGGTTTGATTCGTTGACTTAAGGAGACAGGTAATTCGTGTTGCAAACAAGCATGGGTTAATAATTGTCCCAACTCGGTTTGTGGTTGACTAAATAACGTTACCACATCAGCTTGCTCAATAATGTGTCCTTGATCCAAAATGGCCACCCGATCACAAATAGTTTTCATCACATCCATTTCGTGGGTGATCAATACAATGGTTAATTGCAATTGCTGATTAATGCGACGCAACAATTCTAAGATATCTAATGTGGTGCGTGGATCCAAAGCAGAAGTGGCTTCATCACACAACAATACGCTAGGGTCGCCGGCTAAGGTTCGAGCAATGGCTATTCGCTGTTTTTGGCCACCGCTTAATTGAGCTGGGTATCGATGCTGATAGTCGGCTAGCCCGACAACTTCCAACATCGCTTGTACTTTACGGGCGATGGTTGTTTTATCCTGCCCGAGTAACTTTAATGGTAAGGCTACATTTTGATAAACGGTTTGTGAATGGAGTAAATTGAAATGTTGAAAAATCATGCCAATACGGTGACGTGCTTGGCGTAATTGCAGTGGTGATAATTGGGTGAGATCTTGATCATTGACGATGACTTGGCCGTTGGTGGGGCGATCCAATAGGTTCATACAACGTAATAATGTACTTTTCCCTGCGCCACTTTGGCCAATAATACCAAAGATTTCATTGGCTTGGATGGTGAGATTAATTTGATCCAACGCTTGAATGGCGCGTTTGCGACTAAAGTAGGTTTTGCTGACGTTGATAAGCTCAATCATGATGGTTCGTCTTACTCGAATTGCTTCAACTAAGCGGTCGCTAGAGATTAAGCTGTACGCTTTAGCTGAATTTGTTATGCGCCCGCAATCTGATAGTCAAATCGGCGCTCACTTTAAAATAGGCACACAGTATAAAGATAACAGTGGATAAATGCAAAACCTTGGTTAACCACTCACCACACTTTGGCAACAAGCGCCAAACGCAAGTAGCACTCGCAACTTCATTGGTGATGGGTATGGTTTTTCTCTAAAATTTAAATCATTCGCCGCTCTAGTGTATTGATAATCAAATACCCAAAATGCGACTGGCTAAGGCAAAGAAAATCAACAATCCTGAAATGTCTACCAAGGTGGTGAGTGTAGGGCTGGCGACGGTGGCTGGATCCAATTTAAATTTAGCGACGATCACTGGCAAAATTGCGCCAACCATGGTGGAGGTGATCACTTGTAGCATCAATGCAGAAGTGATCACCAAAGCAATGCTCATAAGTGATGCGGCCAAATTGTTGGCTTGACCGCCGGATAGTAATAAAATTTTTAAAAAGGTTACCACGCCTAAAACGACAGCGATCAACACAGAAACGCGAAACTCTTTAAACAATACCCGTAATCCATCACTAACGCTAATTTCTCCCAGGGCCAAGGCGCGAATCACGACGGTGGCTGATTGACTGCCGGTGTTGCCACCGGTGTCGGTGATCATAGGAACATACAATGCCAAAATAATAAATGCTGTCAGCGTTTCTTCATACGCGTGCAAAATGTAGCCGGAAATCAAACCGATAATGGCAAGGCCGGTGATCCAAGGAATGCGGTTACGAAAGTGTTGAAACACACTGGTTTTTAAATAAACTCCGGCACG
>WLWR01000083.1 GCA_012103495.1 Legionellales bacterium | reverse complement strand
TTATTTCCTTGTTTTGATTAAAAAAAACCCGCAGAACCAACCGCTGCGAACGCGAAAACTTTCTTCATAAAAAAACACCGCAAGATGCCACTGAGTGTGAGCTCAAAATTCGCATCGTGAGATGAAACAACTATCCTTACTAAAATTCTTTCAAAAAATTATCTTCCCTCACGAGTGACCGGTATCACCAAAAACTACCCACTCTGTGATCACCTTCACCCAATCAACGATTGAAACTTATTCTCCCACAACAAACTTACCCATAGGATCATCACCATCATGCAAGTGACAAACACCGCCGCTGACCCCAAATCTTTGGCTTGTTTGGATAAAGGATGGAGATCGGCACTAATGCGATCAACGGTTGTTTCAATCGCCGAATTGATCAATTCCACCACCAGCACCAACCACCAACTGGCAACCAATAACCCCCATTGCCATCCTCGATCCGCCAACCAAGTCGCAGCGATCAAAACTAAAGGGGTTAACAAACATTCCAAACGAAACGCCCATTGCAATCGCCAAGCTTGTTGTAAACCCGCCCAAGAATAAACACTGGCACGCCACAACCGCCAAGCGGTCATTCGCACCATATCAAATCCAATTCCCTGGCCGCACGCACATCGTCCAAGCGCCGCACTGGCATGGTGTGCGGCGCCTGTTTGAGTAATTGAGCATCGGTTTGCATCTCTTGGCGAATGGCGCACATCGCATCCACAAATGCATCCAATTCTTGTTTGCTTTCCGTTTCAGTCGGTTCAATCAGTAAACACTCGGGAATTAACAATGGAAAATAAGTGGTCGGTGCGTGAAACCCATAATCCAACAATCGTTTAGCAACATCCATAGCCGTTACGCCAAATTGCTTTTTCTCTTCACTCAAGCTGATGATAAATTCATGACTGGCGCGCCGTTTTGGATACGCCAATTGAAAACCCACTTGTTGCAAACGCACCATTAAATAATTGGCATTCAATGTGGCAAACTCTGCCACTCGCTGCAATCCAGTTCGTCCCAACAATCGAATGTATGCATACGCCCGCAGTAAAATTCCCACATTACCCATGAAAGAACTGAGCCGACCAATGGTCGGAAGACCATCGCCTTCGCTAACCCAACGATATTGACCGTTCTCATAAGCGACCAATGGAATTGGTAAAAAAGGTTTCAATCGTTCACTGACCGCCACCGGACCTGCTCCCGGACCACCACCACCGTGTGGGGTGGCAAAGGTTTTGTGTAAATTCAAATGCATCACATCAAACCCCATCTCCCCTGGCCGCACGCGTCCTAAAATCGCGTTCAAATTTGCCCCATCGTAATACAACAAACCACCGGCTTGATGAATGACTTGCGCCACTGTAGCAATTTGCCGAGTAAACACCCCTAAAGTAGAGGGATTGGTCAGCATAATGCCTGCCGTTTGTGGACCCACCATTGTTTTTAACACGGCTAAATCAATGTCGCCATCGGCGGCGGTTGGAATTTCTTTGACAGTAAAGCCACACATCACCGCTGAAGCTGGGTTGGTGCCATGCGCCGCGTCCGGAATTAACATTTCCGTGCGTTGATGATCCCCGCGACTTTGATGATAAGCACGGATCATGGCAACGCCAGCCAATTCACCTTGCGAACCAGCCATGGGAATTAAGGAAACCCCCGGCATACCCGCCAAATCTTTAATGTATTCTTGCAATTCATATAAACATTGCAACAATCCCTGACCATACTCAGCCGGCAATAAAGGATGCCCATTCAACAGCGAAGGTTTACTCACCATGTGTTGCACCCCTCGCGGATTGTATTTCATGGTGCAAGAACCCAAAGGATAAAAATGCGTATCAATGCCGAAATTATATTGTGACAATCGGGTAAAATGTCGTACCACTTGCAATTCAGACACTTCAGGCAATCCCAACGGTGTTTGACGCACATATTCTTGCGGCAAATCTGTTTCCATGGTGGTGGGCATCGGTGCCTGGGCAGTGGCAAACCGACCGCGTTGCCCTTGAGTAAAAATCAATGACTCACTCATGCTAATACCTCCGCTAACTGCGCTGCATACTGGGTGATATCATCCATGGTTTTGGTTTCCGTGACACAAATCAACAAACCATCCGGCCATGAAGGATCCATGGCGGTTAACGACACCCCCCCTTGGATGCCACGCTGTGCCAACTCAGTCAACACCCGATCCACCGGTTTGGGCAAGGACACAGCAAACTCATGAAAAAATGGCGCATCTCCGATGCGTTGCACACCATTGATTGCCGTAATTTTTTGTAGCAACGCCGTGGCTTGTTGGTGACAGGTTTGCGCGACTTGTCGTAATCCGGTATCCCCCAACAAACTTAAATAAATGGTCACCGCGGTAACCAACAAGCCTTGGTTGGTGCAAATGTTGGACGTCGCTTTGGAACGGCGAATGTGTTGTTCCCGCGCCTGTAAGGTTAAACAAAATCCGGTCTTACCATCCAAATCCTGCGTGCGGCCGACAATACGCCCTGGCATTTGACGGGCAAAAGTTTTACGCGCGGTGAGAAAACCAGCGTAAGGCCCGCCAAACGCCAAAGGAATTCCCAGTGGTTGTAAATCCCCACACACAATGTCTGCACCGGTATCACCCCACTGGCCCGGTTCTTGACACAGTGCCATCGCCATTGGATTCACACAAGCAATCAATAAAGCATCGTGAGCGTGTGCCCAGTCGGTAATGGTATCGGTTGCATGCAAACATCCTAGAAAATTAGGCTGCTGAACCACCACTGCGGCAAACTCTGTTTTTTCATAAGCTGTTAATTGTTCGGCGGCATACACCCCCGTTGCCGACTCAACTGGGATATCCACCAATTCAATTTGTTGTTGGCTAACAATGGTTTGCACCACTTGTCGATAATATGGATGCACAGAGCCTATCAATAAAATGCGTTTCGGTCGTTTTTTATTAACCCGTACCGCCATTAAAATAGCCTCGGCCAAACTGGTGGCACCGTCGTACAATGAAGCGTTAGCAACTTCCATACCGGTAAGTTTGGCAATCATGGTTTGAAATTCGTATAACAGTTGCAACGTGCCTTGACTGGCTTCGGCTTGATAGGGAGTATACGCTGTTAAAAATTCACCGCGCATGGCAATGTCCCATACTGCAGCAGGAATGTGATGCTGATAAGCACCCGCACCCGCATAACACTGCAACGATTCGACTTGATCCGCTCGTTGTTGCAACAGTCGATCGACCAACATTTCATTATTCCCGTCCGGGATATGAGCAAACGGTTGTGCAATCAAATCTTTTGGGATTTCATCAAATAATGCATCGATACTGGCCGCATCGATGGTCTCCAGCATGGCTTCAATTTCAGAAGAAGTGTGTGGAATAAACGGCATACCTTAAGCTTCCTCTTGTTCACTCACCAATTTCTTATAATCAGCAGCCGACAACAATGCATCCACTTCATTGGTATCGGTGATTCGAATTTTACACAACCAACCTTCTTGATAAGGATCCTGATTGATCACCGCTGGGGTATCGGTTAAAGCATCATTGATTTCCACCACTTCACCGCTGACTGGACTGTAAACATCCGCAGCAGCCTTGACCGATTCCACTACCGCCAATTCATGACCGGCTTGAACTTGTGCACCGACTTCCGGCAATTCCACAAACACAATGTCACCTAATAAATGTTGTGCATGATCGGTGATCCCAACCACAATGGTTTGCTCATTGCCTAAACGCACCCATTCATGCGTTTGACTAAATTTCAAATCGTCTACTACTTGACTCATTTTAGAATCCTCATATTAAAATATTACCGAATTTAACAAACCGCGGTTTGACCACTTGGGCGGCAACCGCTTTGCCACGAATGTCCACCTCACACGTGTCTGCAATGGTCAACGGCACACGCGCCAAGGCAATGGATTTTTGTAACGTGGGAGAAAAACCACCGCTGGTGATGATGCCTTGTTCCTGCTCAGACACAATGACGGTTTGACCGGTGCGCATAATGCCTTTGCCAGTCAAAACCAAACCAACTATTTTGGAACGAACACCGCGTTGTTTTTGCAACATCAGAGCATCACGGCCAATAAATTCTCGATCTTCTGGCTCCCATGCCACCGTCCAACCTAAATTGCAATCCAATGGCGTCAACGTTTCATCCATATCTTGACCGTATAACAACATCCCCGCTTCCAACCGTAGTGTGTCGCGTGCCGCCAAACCACACGGTTGAACTCCTGCTTTAATTAACGCTTGCCAGAAATCAGCCGCTTGTTCACCTGGTAAAATCACTTCCAACCCATCTTCACCGGTATAGCCAGTGCGAGCAAAGAACCAATCTTGCACATCAACGCATTCATACGTTTGCAGCGTGCTGATTGCATCCAATTGTGCGGGAATAAGCACTGTGGCGAGTTTTGCCAACGCTTGCGGTCCTTGTACCGCTACCATGGCCAACTCATCGCGTTCTTGAATACCAACGGAAAACCCATTGGCTTGTTTGCGGATCCATTGCAAATCTTTATCGCGGGTACCAGCATTTAAAACCACTCGATAGCTGTCCGAACCTCGCTGATACACAATTAAGTCATCTAAAATGCCACCGTGTTGATTGAGCATGCAACTGTATAGTGCCTGACCTGGATGCGCCATGCGATCAACATTATTTGCCAACAGATACAACAGTAATTGACGCCCGCCCGCTCCCAATAAGTCAACGACGGTCATGTGTGATACGTCAAATAGTCCAGCATCCGTACGTACCGCTTGATGCTCCGTTAATTGCGAACCATAGTTGAGCGGCATTTTCCACCCACCAAAATCAACCATGTGTGCATTTGCGGCAAGGTGCTGAGGGTATAAAGAAGTGTGTTTTACCATAGATAACTCCGGTGCCGTAAAATGAAATGTGTCGATTATAACGCTTATCCCTTGACGCACCAATGATCATTTTGAATTAACTATGGTTGGGGTATCGCCAGCAATCGGTGGTGTGATCATTGACCATCCCAATAGCTTGCATGTAAGCATACAAGATGGTGGAACCAACAAAAGACATACCACGTCGTTTGAGATCTTTGGACAAGGCATCGCTGTTAGGTGTGCTGGCTGGCACTTGCGCCAACGTTTGCCAATGATTTACTTGTGGCTCACCATCAACAAATTGCCAGATGTATTGATCAAAGCTGCCAAATTCTTCGGCGATGGTGAGAAACGCTTGTGCATTTTTGCGTACGCTAAACACTTTCAACCGATTGCGAATAATTGCTGGATTCTGCAATTGCTCCATGAGTTGTGCATCGCTCATCTGGGCAACTTTTACCGGATCAAATTGATGAAATGCTTGCCGATATCCAGCACGCCGTCGTAAAATAGTTTCCCAACTTAAGCCAGCCTGCGCACCTTCTAAACTTAACATTTCAAAATGTTTGTGATCATCGTGAACTGGTACACCCCACTCTTCATCGTGATATTGAATGTAATGCGGTTTGGTCAAATCCACCCAGGCACAACGTGTGAGGTGGGCGGCAGCGGCATCCAATGTTGAGTGACTCATCGTAACACTCCTATGATTGTTTCATGCGACTCTACGGTAACATTTATGCTTGAAACAAGCGATGATGGATTGACGTGGTCAAGTGGATTTGGACATCTCAATGAAGCAACATTTTTGAATAAATCTCTGTATTGTTTTTCAAATTGATTCGCAAGATTGGTATCCCAACGTCGAATGCAATCTTCAAGGAGTTTGCCGTCGAATAACATCCCATCCTGGATAGGACGTTTCGCATGGGTGGGGAATGGTGCAACATAGCATTTGCCCTGCGCATCAACCAACACTTGAGCGCGGTATTCGGTGACGCAAAGCATCACTTCAAAATCAACCACTTTTCTGGCCTAAATTTAGTGTCATTTCCAAGAGAAACTGTCGGCATAATTACCGAGCGACTTTCAGGTAAGTCACGGTGTAACAAACACTCTAAAGTTCATTTCAACCATTGTTTCCATCAAATTTACTCACCTCTAATAATCTGCTAGGCTAGCTTGCTGTTTATAGGATGCATGGTATTAAAGTGTATTGATGGTTACGGACACCCTACGTGAAATCGCCCAATTTATTTGGCTGCCAGTGGTCGCTTGCTTGTTTGTGGTGAGCTTCTATCTAACATTACGCTTACGGTTTATTCAATTGCGTAAAATTCCATTTGCTTTTTTAAGTGTGGTGGGCGGACGTCGCACCCATCATGAGCCCGGAGAAATCAGTCCCTTCAATGCCCTTGCCATGGTGTTGGCAGCCACCGTGGGAGTTGGAAGCATCGCCGGTGTAGCCACCGCGATTAATTACGGCGGTCCTGGCGCTTTGTTTTGGATCTGGGTGATGGCATTTTTAGGCATGACACTCAAATACAGCGAAGCTGTTTTAGCCGTGCGCTACCGTGAGCAAGATGGTCGAGGGGAATATGTAGGTGGCCCCATGTATTACATTAAAAATGGCTTACATCGTCGTTGGCATTGGTTAGCAACCCTATATGCTTTGTTTGGCGTGTTTGCCATGCTGGGTATCGGTAATATGGTACAGGCAAACACCGTTGCCCAAGTGGTAGAAACCACCTTCACGATCAGTCCCTACTTCACGGGAGCCTTACTGGCACTGACAGCCCTGTTAATTTTAATCGGTGGTGTCCAACGTATCGGCCGCGTTTGCGCCAAATTGGTACCGTGGATGGCAGGCTCTTATCTGTTAGTCGGTAGCCTGATTCTATGGATGAATGCCTCTTTATTACCATCGATCTTACGAATGATTGTGGAAGATGCGTTTACCGGTACCGCTGCTATCGGTGGTTTCAGTGGCGCTTTGATGATCGAAGCATTGCGTTATGGTGTGGCGCGAGGTATTTTTGCCAATGAAGCAGGCATGGGCACCGCTGGAATTGGTCATGCGGCCGCCAGTACCGGTCAACCGGTGAAACAAGGTTGTATTGCCATGTTTGGCACCTGCATTGATACATTTATCGTTTGTACACTGACGGGTATAGTGATTATTTTAACCGGTACATGGATGACCGATTTGCAAGGTGCGGCGTTAACCGCTGGTGCGTTTAGTGTGGTATTTGCTTATTTTGGGGAATTGTTTATTACTGTTTGCATCATTGTGTTTGCATTTTCCACACTCATTGTTTACAGCTATTACGGTGAACGATGTTGCGAATATTTATTGGGAGAGAGCATTGTCAAACCAT
>WLWR01000082.1 GCA_012103495.1 Legionellales bacterium | reverse complement strand
AGTTGATCGTGAGACTGTAACCAATTTAAATTCAGCAACAAATTACCAGACTCCTCACCAGAAGCTGGTGTTTTAATATCCATTACTTTTATCACTCGCGGATCGACCTTTGCCACACTCAAAGCACCACTGGTTTCCAGCGACACTCGATAATCAGCATCACACAATTGTGTTAGTAGTGGTAAGCAATTTTTTTGTGCTAACGGTTCTCCACCGGTAACAGTCACATAGCGAGTTCGATATTGAGCTATTTCAGCTAAAATGTCGGCAAAGGACCAACGTTTGCCCCCATGAAATGCATAAGCTGTATCACAATACTGACAACGCAAGGGGCAACCAGTAAGCCGTACAAACACGGTCGGTAATCCAACCAGCGTGCTCTCACCTTGCAAGGAATAAAAAATCTCAGTTAATTTTAAATCATTCATTTAGCTCATTTCTTTTAATCGAGCTGCTGCCAGTCGAGCCGCATGAGATCCTGGGAATTGTTGTTGAACTTTTTGTAATTGTTGCTTGGCCTTGTGATCTTCGCCCAACCCTAAATACGCATAACCTAATTTCAGCATGGCAGGGGCCACTTTGGTGGAATTGGGAAATTTATTTAATACAATTTCAAATTCGACAGTCGATTCTTTCAATTGTTGTTCAGCCAAATACAATTCCCCCAACCAATAATGTGCATTCGCAGCGTATTGACTGTCTGGATAACGTTCGATAAATGTTCGCATCGATTTGATTGCCTGCGGATAATTTTTCTTGCGCACCAATTCATAGGCAGCCACATAAGCAGCTTGCTCTGCCGCTGGATTGGTTGAACGAGACTTAGCAGCAGACTTGACTGCCCGGTTGCGTTCAGTAGACGATGCGGCAGCAGCCGAAGTTTTAGTTGTAGGAGTGTCTTTTTGCACCAGTTGGGTTAATCGATTTTCCATCGCTTGATAAAATTCTTGTTGTTGCTGTTTCATGTGCTGCAACTGTTGTGCTTGAACATCTAATTGACCTTGCAATTGGTACATTTCCTGTCGCAGGGTATTCAATCGTTCCAGTAACATCGGGGCGGAAGTCTGCTGTACTGTCTCAACTTTATCATCACCCCGTTGCACCAACTCTTGTTGCACTGACTCTTGTTGCACCGGCTCTTGTTGCACCGGCTGTGTCGGGTAATAATTGGAATCAATCACTTCATAAGAATCATGTGGTTTATGAGAATCGCGCGTCTTAAACGGCTTTGCCCACGCTTGCAGGGCCACCGCACTGATCACAATCAAAGTGACCCACTGGAATCGTTTCATTTGGTGGCCTCGTAAGTCAGCTCAACTCGACGATTGTATTGGTAGGCTTGTTCATTCTCACCCAATACCGCCGGCCGTTCTTTTCCATAACTCACCACTCGAATTTGTCGGGCAGGAACACCAGCCAATCGTAAAATATCCACTACACTGTTGGCTCGTCGCTCACCCAATGCCACATTGTATTCGCGACTGCCACGCGCATCGGTATGGCCAGCAACTAAAACTCTAGCACCAGGGTGCTCATTTAAATATCGAGCCTGTGCTTCCAACGAAGGAATGTATTTGCTAGCCACGCGACTACCATCAAATTGAAAATAATAAATCTGATCGTGTGGCGCTTTAGTCGTGTAACTCTTGTCCATATTCAATCGTGAAAATCGAGTTTGATCGCCGATCCCTGTCCCATGCGCCCCTTGACCACTGGCCGGTCCACGCCCACCACACGCTGCTAAACCAACAGTTAATACCATAATTCCTACTAGGTTGACCCATTTATTCATCGCCCGCTCCTTTTAAAAAAAATTATACCGCAATTAGCCATATGCTTGTCCAATCACATTTTCGCCATCTAAAATAGATTTATTGACAATAGTTTTATCGTTGTGCAAAGATTACCCGATTCAATTCAGAAAATCTAGCCCACCTCTGGTGACGAAATTAAGGTGATATGTATGTTAAATAGTACCGATGATTTGCGCATTGGTTCATTGCGCCCACTCATCTCTCCTGCCATTTTGATGGAAGAGTTTCCACTGACCGATTCGGTCATTCAAACCATTACTCAAGCAAGAGAACAAGCCAGCGATATTATTCATGGCAAAGATGATCGTTTGTTAGTGATTGTCGGACCTTGTTCAATTCATGATCCAGATGCCGCTCTAGCTTATGCCGCATTGCTTGCTAAGGCGCAGGAACAGTTTGCCGATGATTTATTATTGATTATGCGAGTTTATTTTGAAAAACCACGCACTACCGTCGGTTGGAAAGGGTTGATTAACGATCCAGAACTAAATAACACGTTTAACATCAATCATGGCTTGAAATTGGCACGTAAATTATTATTGGAATTAAATCAATTAGGCGTACCCGCAGCCACTGAGTTCTTAGATACCATCATCCCTCAATTTATTTGTGATTTGGTTGCCTGGGGCGCGATTGGTGCGCGAACCACCGAAAGTCAAATTCATCGTGAGTTGGCTTCCGGTCTTTCCATGCCAGTTGGTTTTAAAAATGGTACCGATGGTAATACTCAAATCGCCATCGATGCTATTGGTTCTTCCTTCAACCCACATCACTTTCTTAGTGTGACCAAACATGGGATTCCTGCCATTGTCAGCACCACCGGTAACCCTGACTGTCATGTTATTTTGCGAGGTTCCAAGCAAGGCACTAATTATCAAGCAACCGAAGTGAGTCAAGTAAGCCAACAGTTAACCCAGGCACAATTAAATCCTCATATTATGATCGATTGCAGTCATGGCAACAGTCAAAAAGATCACACTAAACAAGCGAAAGTCACTCAAGATATTAGCCAACAATTGAGTGATGGAAACCAAACAATTTGTGGAGTCATGCTAGAAAGTAATCTGGTTGCCGGTCAACAGAAACTCGAACCTGGTAAAGCATTAACTTACGGCCAAAGCATTACCGATGCCTGCATTTCTTGGGATGAAACGTTAATCATTCTTCAACAACTTGCTCATGCCATTCAACAGCGCCGTAAACCCATTAAGCGGAGTAGCGTTTAATGACGACCCATCATCAATTGGCCGATATTCGTCAACAAATTGATACGCTTGATCAACGCTTGTATAAATTGATCAAACAGCGAGCTGAATTGGCTCACCAAGTCGCTCAAATCAAGCAACAATCGGATCCAAAACCCGCTTATTATCGTCCGGAGCGAGAAGCGCAAATTTTACAACACATTATGTCAACCAACGATAGTTTGATCGATGATAAAGCCTTGGCCCAAATTTTTCGTGACATCATGACCGCGTGCCTAGCCGTGCAAAAGCCTATGACCGTGGCTTTTTTAGGACCTCAAGGAACTTTTTCTCAAGTGGCCGTTGAACAGCATTTTGGTAAAACCATTGGTCAATTACCGGTGACAGATATTTTTCGGGTATTTCGTGAAGTGGAAGCAGGCAATGTAGATTTTGGCGTGGTTCCTATTGAAAACTCGACTGAAGGTGTGGTTAATATCACGCTGGATGCGTTTATCAATTCTAATTTGCAAATTTGTGGCGAAATTGAGATTCCCATTCATCAGCATTTGTTGCGCGCTCCCAATGCCACCGCCTCTATCCAAAAAATTTATTCACATCAACAGTCCCTCAGTCAGTGCCGTCAGTGGCTTGCGCAACATATGCCAAATGCAGAACGCATTGTCGTCGCCAGCAATGCAAAAGCAGCTGAATTGGCAAAGCAAGATTTAGCCAGCGCTGCGATCGCAGGACAGTTGGCTGCACAATTGTACGACCTAGACATTGTTACCCATCAAATTCAAGACAGTTCACAAAATACCACCCGCTTTGTAATCATTGGTCAACAAGCCGTCCCACCCAGCAGCAACGATAAAACATCTTTACTGGTGACATCCCCAAACGTACCAGGAGCTATGCTCAGCCTGGTACAACCATTTGCAGATCAACAAGTGAATTTGACATTGATTGAATCAAGACCGTATCACCATCAGAATTGGCGATACATTTTCTTTATTGATATCGAGGGCCATCAACAAGACCCAGCTGTGCAACGCGCCCTCGATACATTGATGAACATGCCGATCATGCTCACTATTTTAGGTTCTTATCCCAAAGCAATTAGTTAGCAGCTGTGTCTTCAACCAACAAATCCGTACTGGCTAAAGCTTCTTCTAACATAGGAGCGTCCATAGCCGATATAGACATCTCATCGATATACAATGATTGAACATCGGAGCCTTGCTCCATTGGTTCATCATTCATATCCATAGAAGGCTGTGAGGGTTGATCCGGCATTGATTGAGGTTGTTGTGGCTCTTGTGGTGGTTGGCTTATGTCTTCCGGTACGGTAATTAATACAGATTCTTCTGTAACTGTTCCATCAAACGAATCGTCGGTCATTTGGTCACGGTTGTCAGCTTGATTACTACAAGCAACCAAAGCCAAACTCATGGCTGCACCTAATATCGCTAATTTAATCATGATTGATCATCCCCTTGTTGTTTTTCTTGGTTTGCTAATGGCACCACACGGGCATCACTAGCAAGCATTACCGGTACCCCATCGCGGATGGGGTACGCCAAACGATCAAAATGACAAATTAATTCTTGTCGTTCGTGATCGTATTCTAATTTGCCTTTACACAAGGGGCAGACCAAAATACTCAATAAATTTGTATTCATTTGCCTTAAGCCCACTTGCCAACAAAGCAGTAAGCTTAAGTGACTTTGTCACGAATGTAAACTGGTAATGCTTGGTCAGCAGCGACCGCTTTTCCTTGTCGCCAAGCATGCTGTGCCAGTGTGGCAATATCCTGTGCGTGGGGATAAAATAACGGTAAAACATCCACCTGAGTGAACCACGCAGGGAATTCAATTTGGTAAGCTTTCCAACCTTCGCCAACCCCGGCCCAATCTTCTCCTGCTGGCAAATGAAGCTGGGCCGGGGTAACAACTTGTTCATCATCCACGCTATGCATCGTCTGCTCACGCCATTGATAAGCACCCCAATACACTTGTTGCATTCGTGCGTCGAGTGCAACGAGAATATTTTTCACTTGATACAACCGGTGCGCACCTTGAGCCAACGCCGCCAAGGTTGAAATTGGAATCACTGGTAACGACAATCCAACAGCAATACCTTGCGCCACACTTGCGGCAATACGTAATCCAGTAAAACTACCGGGGCCACGACCAAAAGCAATCACGTCCAATTGTGCAGAGCCAATGCCTTGCTTTGCCAAAGTGCGCTCGATCATCGGTAATAGACATTGTGCTTGTTGACGTGGCAACAGTGCATGTTCTTCTACCACTTTCTGCCCACACATCCCCGCCACACTGCACGTTGACGTTGCGGTATCAAATGCCAAGATGTTCATTGATTAAGATTTTTCTGGCCATTGTTCTTCAAGCAATGGCAATTTATTGGCAACCCCTTCCCATTGTTTGGCATCTGCTGGCGCATCTTTTATCACATTGATGTTTGGCCACTGTTGAGCTAAGCGTTGATTGATGTCTAAGAAATTTTGATATTGATCCGGCAATTCATCATCAGCATAAATCGCATTCACCGGACACTCTGGTTCACACAAAGCACAATCGATGCATTCATCGGGATGAATCACTAAAAAGTTCGGTCCTTCGTAAAAACAATCCACCGGACACACTTCGACACAATCGGTGTATTTACATTTGATACATTGTTCAGTTACTACAAAAGTCACAACCGTTTCTCCTACCTCCTAATAATCGTTTGAGAAAATAGCCTAGAAAATTATTCTCCGCAACCCCAAGGTGAACCACAACCCATCGTAAAAGCTTCCATGCTTTGATCAATGGACTCATCGGCTGCTTGTTGTGCCCATTGAACCACCGCTTGAATTCCCTGTGATTTGGCAAAAGTAAACATAGGCTGCTGAATGAGTGCCTCCAATCTCACTGTTTTTTGGATATCTTCAGCAGCTAGATTGGCTAATTCTGTCTTTGTAGCATGAATACAGGGTTCACATTCCAAACTGCGATGCTTTAATAATGGGAATCCCGCACGCTCAATCAATTGATCGCGCTCAGCCACGCTGTGCTCAAATAAAGGAAACCAAAGTTTACGATCTCCAAAATGCTCACTTTCTTCAATGACGGCAGATAAGCGTTGATAGGCCCGTGCGCCCACTTTTAGCTTTCCCATGAGTATGGTAGCTTGTCCTAATGGATCAATATCATCCAGCCAAGCATTCAGCGGCAACCCTTTGAGAATTCCGGCACACCATTGAAATTTTCGAGTCGGAAATTCTTTTTTTTGTGCAACCCAATGAGCAAAACCTTTGCCTGCGGTTAACACTTCCACCATGACTTCATGCCTTCGCGCATAGTGTTGTATTTGCATCACACGCATCAACCAATCGTGAGCAGCCCACTGTGTATCCACCGAAACCAATCGACACGGCGTCAATGACTGTTCAATCACCCATTGCAGTAAGGCAACGGTTTCATTGCCATAGTTACCAATTAGGATATACACGTTATGTCCCCATTGTCTCTCAGTAATAGATAAATATGGCTAAGCAATGTAATCATTAACTCTGGCCCTCTTTAATCTTTAATAAACTATCAAGCTGCAAGGATGATACGCAAAAAATCCAAGAGAATAAATAATCAAAATTGGGTTCCAATGCTCGTGTCAGCAGTGCGATACACTTTGAAATCAATGACACAGCCACGAGCGGGTCATTCAATTTCGTGCAGCTGCTCACTCCATCAAGAGACGTCACTAAATATTCAGTTGTAAAAATTCGGTGACACCGTTGAGTGAATACTTTCCCAATGACCCCACATCACATCTCCAGGTTAAATTTATCGATTAACAGTGTTATAGTGCCAGAGATTTTTTAGCAAACTATCTTTAACCATCTGGTAAATCGCCCTTTTGCCTAAGTGCTTTCTCTAGTAGGCAATGGACGATAACAGGGAGTTTTTTTAGCGTGATGGACATTAGCGTTTTCCTAATTATTGGCCTGTTCCTTAGTGGCTTATTTACCATTTTTTTCAACCGCTTGATACTATTAATAACCCTAGTGTACTGGGGAGTTTTATTACTTTGGTCAGCAAATTTCATCAATCCTTTTACTTTTCATACTGTCCATTGGGTTGCTGCTTTTAATATTTACTTGAGCTATCACATCGATGGCTTAAGCAAACTATTCGTATCATTGATCAGTGGTATAGGAATCTTAATTTTTAGTTACGCTTCCATTTACCTGCAAAATGCGCCTACTCAGAAATTAAAATTACTATCGCTACTGCAAGTATTTGCTATCAGCATGCTGATTATCGTGATCACCGATGACATGATCATGTTTTTTTTAGGTTGGGAATTAACGACGATTACTTCTTATTTATTAATTCAATT
>WLWR01000081.1 GCA_012103495.1 Legionellales bacterium | reverse complement strand
AGTTCTCCATGTAGTTTAATTTTACGAAGCATAACGATACCTCTTGCCAGTACATTTTTGTAACCACATAGAGTATGGCTCTCTACAAGATAGTCTATCGGCTAAATGATGTAAAACCATATCTCCTAAAAAAATAGCTACATGATTTAAAGTTGGATGCAATATTGACATTAATAGCACATCACCTTTTTCTAAATTTTCATCTTTATCTAATTCTCTAAATCCAGTATCTTTTGCATATTTTTCAAATAATGGATTTTTAATAAATTCTTCTGGAGTAAATAGAGCATAATTTGAAATTAAATATTCGACACATTGCCATCGCTGATATCGACGATCAACTTTCAGTAAAGATTCGACTGAGATGTTCAAAATCGAGTGTGGCTTGCGGGGCGCAATGTCTTCTTTTGCACGAAAGATCTGCGCCAACGCTTCTACTTGTGTTTTATAGTTGGCATATTGTTCAGGCTTATTAAATTCGAGAGAATATTCCATCACTCTAGCTTCAACTCGAGTCACAAATAGCCCCTGGTCACTACTCTTATTGTATTCCTCAATAAGCATTCTATTAAGCCTGTCTAAGTTATCTTTTTTCCGAACTTTCATTTGCTGATCATCTGTGGGATCAATCACACACAACTGCAGAATTTGAGGCGCCACCTTAAATAAACTGTTACCATCTACTAAGATATGAGGCTGATAATACTGACGTGTTGATTCTGATAGGATTGCATACGATGAAACAATTTGGTGTAAGGGACCTTGTTGCTCAACATCACCTTCAGGAGTCTTAATACCCATAAAATGCATCGACAAACCATTTCCTCGACAAATCAAATTAATTGAAGCCATTAATTCATTTAAAGCTTGTAATAAAGCTGTTTCACCCGCCAAAGTTTCTTGTACTTCAACACATTTTCCCTTTTGAATCTCTTCAAGATTTGTTCGTATCTGGGACAAACAGTGACGCAGCAATTTTTGTTGCTGATTAAAAGGTTTTTGCTCACAAAGTTTTTCAGAAAATAAATCAATGAACTTAAACAATTGTGCATGTTTATCCCAGGTGGTTACAAATTCAAATAAATTATCAAATGGGGATATTTTAATGACAGCATCAGAAATCATAGTTTCTGTTGCTACCTGATAGTCTGCTCTAGCAGCTTCAGGGATAAATTCTAAACCACTCCTGCTTCTTGACAACCTTCTGGTGGCGTCGTCTCCTAGCAATAATTCATCGATAAATGTGTGTGCATTTTCAAATATTTCTTGCCAATTAAAATTCACACTAATATAAGGAAATATTATTCCTTGTTGGTGACACTTCCTCATTAACTCAAGCTGTTTTTGCATTTCGCCAAAAATGGCACGCAGCATATCCAAGCACTCATCCACGTGTAATTGAAAATGTTCTAACATAATGCGACCCTGCTGATGCTGTATTATCGACCACTGAATCGTCGAAATAAAAACCTCTCTAAGCAAACTGGGGCAATCTTGTAGCTGTTGCTTTATGTGGTTTTGGGCATCATCATCGGATAACTTTTCCTCTGCTTTATCAAAAAGTCTATGGCTGGTAGATGATAAAACTTGGGAGGCAGCCTCTTCGGCAATTCTTTGTAAATTTTCACCAAAGACTTCAAGCAGTGTCAATTTTCCATGCACTTGATCCACTTGAATTTCAGTGATTTTTAACCATGCTGCATCCGTCGTCAGTGCTTTCACTCTTGTTGAAAATGGAAAAAAATCAGCTTCAAATTGTTCTGTATTTGTCCCCAATGTGACAGTTAATCTAGCATTCATACTCTACCCCTTAATTCAATATTCCTCGAAACCACTTTATTGCCCAGCAATCTCGAGGACCTGAGAAGACTCAGCTTCTAACTTCACTGCACAAGTATCGTTATCAAAATTTATTTCTGCAGTTGGTGATACAAGTGTTTTACAAAATCGTTTCCACTGTGACTCATCACGCATGATTGAAAAATCTCTCAACGATTTTGCTTGATTAAATAGATTGAATAATCGACCTGAGCAATTCACACTCGCTTGTTCAGCAGAATCCTCCTGCGGCACTTGATTGGCCTCTAAAAATGCTGTGACTGTCGTCAACAAATGAGCTGACGATTCGGACAAAGCAAAATGGGGTGTGTACAACTCTTGCAATTGAAATTGAATAAAGCTCAACCCGGTTTTGAATTCTTGATAAGTGAGAAAACCTTTTCTTACTAAGTCCGCTAAAACTCTAACCACCTGCCAACGTTGATAACGATTATTGATACCAAACGCATTGATCATCCAAGCAGGCATAAAACTTTGACTTAAATCATCAGGCGATGCAATGTGAGACACCAATACAGTTGATTCAAAGTCCGCTATTTTTTCAACTGCCCCGGTTATTTCATCCAGTTTGCGATCGATGTCTTTTTTACGAGATAAATCCCACCATGCCCCATGCACTCGTTCATGAATTCGGCTAGCAATTTGTTGTGTGCTTCCTCCTTTTTGACACTCAGCATCCACCAACCTTACCAAAGCGGCTGGGTGATCTGGATTTTTTTTCGCTAACATTAAGATTCGTTGACTGGTTTGATTGTTTAAATATCCCAATGAAACATGCGACAATACTTCCTGGCGCACATCCTCCGTAGGAAGCGCCAACCAAGCATTCATGCCTCGATTGACCCGTTCTTTGAGTTGTCTGGGTGGTTCATTATCCAGAATTCCTTTGTAAGGGTCGATCAAAATAAATAATTGACGCAAGATTTGAGCCTGCTGCGTCAATGCTTTGAGAGACTCCACTGCTTGATCTATTGACCCTGCACCATCGTTATTTTTTATTGTCTGAATCAATTTTTTTAATTCACGAATTCGATCTAACATTAACGTCTTCTGTTCACAATAAGGTGAAACATTTTTTTTATTTCCTTGGTCATACTCGTACACAATCGACATCTTGTCCAACACCGCGGTCAATCCCAATTGCTGCTCAAACACACATGCTAATTGATGCAGCACATCACGCAAATCATGCGGCTCAAGATTCGATTGCTCCATAATAATTTTTCTAGATTCTAGTATCCCGCGTTTTGATTTAGTTAAATAAGTTTCATCCAATACAATCGGATGGTGGAACATGCCCGAGGTGGTTGAATAGGTTTGTAGTAATTCACTTTGTCGATCTTCAATCAATTCATAGGCCGAACCATCTGCTGTTGGCCGCACCCATTTCATCGGTAACACGCCGGGCAACTGAGCCTTGTTATGCCAATGCGCTATCGCTTGAGTCAGGGTCACCATGAAGCTCAATGACTTACTAAGTTCCTGACAGATGATTGGATAATGCACCGTCAATTGTCCGAGATAAATACGGTGATTGTTAAAATTGGGAATTGCCACTTTTTTTGGTTCTAACACTGATGGTTCCAATCGCTGCAACAATTCTAAAAAAACAGTCAAAGCCAAATGACGGTTTTGCAACTGCACTTGTGGATCATTGACAAGCCACTGCATAATTTGCTCATTGCCAGCTTGCCCATCCTGCCATGCCATTAGCAATGCTTCAGGTTCATTGATGATCGTTGTCGACTCCCCACTAGGCTCCTGCAAGCTCTCTTCATCGAACGAAGTTGTTTCGGTATGTTTTTGTTCATCACCAATATTGGCATTGGATAAGGTTAATTGGTCTTGATAGAATTTAAAAAAATCTTGATTGATAAAGTCGCTAATCGTCGCGAGATGATCCTCCACCCTCACTCTCTCTGAGTTAAATCTGAATCGGCATTTTTTTTCATCCAAGGCATGACTCGAACCTTCTGACCCAAGCTGTTGGAGAAATGGAAAGAGACATTCTTCATTGGTATAAAAAAGCCGTGTAGGCAAGTCAAATCTATTCATCTGACACTCTCTATCAATAACGCTAAAAACGAGCGATTTAGCATACCCCGCGCTATCGGCCATTGCAAGATTAGATCGATTGCACTACAAAAAACAAGCCAAACGTCCCAGCCAACACCCACATCATTGGATGCAATTGTCGCCGCCGTTTCAACAATAAACTCATGACGGTATAGACAATAAATCCAGCACCCATGCCATCGGCAATAGAAAATGTCAACGGCATCACCACCACAATGGCCAATACTGCTGGCGCCAGCGCTCCATCACGCCAGGGAATTTGTCCAATTTCTTTTACCATCAAAGTACCGATGAATACCAACACCGGCGCCACCGCATACGGTGGAATCATTTGAATCAGCGGTGCAAAAAACATCACCCCCAAAAATAATAAACCAACAACCACCGCGGTCAACCCACCGCGTCCCCCACTTTGCATCCCTGCCATGCTCTCAATGTAAGGCGCTGTTGGTGCTGTTCCCAATAAAGCACCCAGACACGTTGTCGCTGCCTCAGCGCGCAATGCTTTTCGATAAAATCCCGTAGGTGTGGGCAAATGCATTTGTCGCATCAAACTCATTAACGTTCCGGTGGTATCAAACAGCATCACCATGCCCAACGCAAACATGACAAACAGTGCTTCCCAATGCCACCAGCTTCCAATTTCCAATTGCAAGGCGGTTGCACTCAAACCGCTAGGCCATGCCCACACCCCTTGAAATGTTGTCTTGCCTAACCATCCACTGATCACGCTGATGGCTAAAATGGTCCATAGTAATGCTCCCGGTACTCGCCATCGACGCAACCCTAGAATCAAAAGCAACCCGGTAAAAAAGCAACCAATGGGATACCAGGAAATTGATTCCACCAAAGCAAAGTGTGATAACGCCATCACACCCGCGTTTTGCAATCCAATCAAAATAATAAACATCCCGATACCCACCCCAATTGCCACTTGTAAGGGAATCGGAATCGCTTCCATCAACCATTGACGTACGGTGGTAAACGATAAACCCCACAATACCAAACCAGCGATCAACACCATTCCCAACGCTACTTGCCAAGTCATGCCCAACCCCAGCACCATGTGGTATGTGAAATAGACATTCACCCCCATTGCCGGCGCCAACACCACCGGCACCTTGACATAGCCACCCATTAAAAAACAACCCAAGGCAACGGTTAAACACGTGGCGATGAATACGGCCTGTGGGTCTAACCCAGCCGCACTCAAAATCAGTGGATTAACCACTGCGATGTAGAGCATGGCAAAAAAAGTAGTCACCCCAGCCAAACACTCGGTGGTCACCCGAGTGTGCGGTTGCGCAAGTTGAAACAAAAAACCACCTCTAACTAAAGATTGATCATCATGGCTGCAAAGCATATACCCATTCCACCTCAAGATGCGAACCCTACTCGCGGTTGGCTTGTTGTCTCTGGTAGCATGGAGCATAGATTGCGGTGTTTTGGTTAAAAAAACCGGCAAGATTCGTCGCCACGAATACAAGCGATTCACCAAAATTTTAAATCTCGGGAAAAGCCAATTTTGAGTGCAGTTTTCACTTAAAATGCGCTAAAGATAGCTTTTCACCGAACGATGGTAAATCGTTATGAATCTTTAACGCTGGGATCGCAAATCGCTGATCATTTTCGACCAACGACACCAAATGTCCGGTTAGAAACGATGGCTTAAAGGAATTTACGATGCTCAAAGGATCCCACCGTCGATGATTGTTACCGGCAGCACCTGCAACAAAGCACACTTTTTCGAATGACTTGAGAGTAGTGAATCGCTCTACGATGGTGGTTGTTGAGATTGCATGATGAGAAAATCTACAATTTCCATCATGCGTTGCGGATCATTTTTTGCCATGGCTAAATCAGTTCGATATTGACCAGCAACCCCAAACCCAGGGATGGCATTGGCGCGATAAACACGGATCTTTTCAATATCGGCAGACAATTTGGCTTTTAACTGCTGTTGATCAAACGCTTGTTCGATTTGTTCAGCAGTTACCCCTTGCTCCATGAAAAAAGCGATGATCGCTTGATCACTGGTTAAATTACGTTTTTGTTCGTGAATTGCGGCAAACAAAGCGGGACTGAGCTGCTCTTCCATCCCCAACGTTTGGGCAGCATGATAGGCGCGCGCATAACTGCGCCACTGTGGCGTCAATACCACCGGAGTACGCTGAAAGTGAATGGATTCTGGAGCATCGAGCAACCATTGTTTCACTGCTGACTCAACAAAAAAACAACCGGGACAACCGTAATTAAAAAATTCGACCACTTCAACATTGCCATCAATCATCGAAGGGGTTTTCTGCGTACTGATCACTTGATAATCTTTACCCGCTTGAAACGGTTCAGAACTTTGCGTCCACCCCAGTAAAGGCAACCACAATAAACTCAAACAAATCAGCACGTAACGTTTCACCACCGTTCTCCCCTTTATGAATTTTGATTAGGGCGTGTTGACAATTCGCCCTAGTGTAAACCATGAATATAATGAGCTACCGCCTGTATGTCCTCTTGATCCATACGTTTTGCAATGGTACGCATGATACCATACAGATCCGATTGCCGCTCGCCCTCTTTGTACTCTTCCAATTCTTCAATCACATACCCTGGATTTTGCCCCGTCAATACTGGAAATCCCGCTTGTTCATTGCCTTGGCCATTGGGACCATGACAAGCGATGCACGCTGGGATACCTTTTTGAATATCACCACCGCGATACAGTTGTTCTCCACGTGGCAACCATTTTGGATCCGTCGTACCCACCGCAACTGTTTGACTGGCATAAAAGGCTGCCAAATCTTCAATGTCTTGTTCACTGAGTGTTGCCGCCAACCCACTCATCACCGGATCATAACGTCCACCCTCTTGTTGACCCAATTGATACAATTGCATTTGGCGAATGAAATACGCAGGATGTTGACCCGCTAATTTCGGCCAATCCAATTGCGTGGCATTGCCATCGGCTTGATGACAAGCAGCGCAGGTGGTGGCTAATTGTTTGCCGCGCTCCACATCCCCGGCGGCATGCGCTGTCCATACCACGGCACTCAATAAACCTAAACCTATGAGACGTCGACACGTTTGAAATAAAAGTAAAATAGCCATGAGAAGATCACATTAACTGCACTGACAAAGTTGGCTAATTATTCAATAAACGTATAAGATTCGCAAGTAACGATTCCAACCCCGGTCAACCTCATGCTGTATCATCAAGCGACCTTTTTAACCAGCTGCGCCAAACTCCATCAATTACCCGATGATCGCGGTTATGAAGTAGCATTTGCCGGTCGTTCGAATGCGGGAAAATCCAGTGCACTCAATCGCATCACTCATCAAAAACACTTGGCGCGTACCAGCAAAACTCCCGGACGCACGCAATTGATCAATTTATTTACCCTAGATGAACAACGCCGACTGGTGGATTTGCCAGGGTACGGATACGCCAAAGTCCCGCTAGCAGTCAAGGAACGGTGGCAGCAAACATTGGCTGATTATTTGTTGCAACGTCAAAGTTTGCAG
>WLWR01000080.1 GCA_012103495.1 Legionellales bacterium | reverse complement strand
TGACTTGATAGCCGCGTTGTTGCAACGCTGGAATTAAATGGACTCCGGTGAATCCATGCGCGCCGCTGACCAGTACGGTCGGTTGTGTTGTGCTCATGGTCAAAAAGATTGGTTGGTTGTGTGATAACGCAAGTCAGCTTCCACCATCATCGCGCACAATTCTTCTAAAGTGGTTTCTGCTTGCCAACCCAACTGCTGTTGTGCTTTGCTGGGATCTCCGATTAACAAGTCCACTTCTGCTGGGCGATAAAAATCAGGATGCACTGCCACCAATGTTTGACCGGTATCGGCATGGATTCCTTTTTCATCCGAGCCACTGCCTTCCCATACCAAATGGATGTCAGCCGCTTGAAACGACATGGTAACAAAGTCGCGTACGGTCTCTGTACGTTGGGTAGCCAATACAAAGGTATCTGGTTGCTCAGCTTGCAACATTAGATACATCCCTTTGACATAATCTTTGGCGTATCCCCAGTCACGTTTGGCATTTAAATTTCCTAATAACAATTGATCTTGTTTGCCCAACTTAATTTTGGCGGTGGCGTCGGTGATTTTGCGAGTGACAAATTCCAAACCACGCAAAGGAGATTCGTGATTGAATAAGATGCCACTGCTGGCAAAAATATTATGGGATTCACAATAATTAATTGTTGTCCAATGCGCAAACAGTTTGGCAACACCATAAGGACTGCGTGGATAAAAAGGCGTGGTTTCACGCTGTGGAATTTCTTGTACTTTGCCAAACATTTCAGAGGTTGAGGCTTGGTAAAAACGAATGTTTGGATTCACAATTCGGATGGCTTCCAATAAGTTCAAAGGGCCTATCCCAGTAATTTCTGCAGTGGTGAGCGGTTGCTCGAAAGAGACCCCAACAAAACTTTGTGCAGCTAAATTATAAACTTCATCGGGCTGGGCAGTTTCCAACAAGCGAATGGCGGTGCTCAAATCAGTCAAGTCATATTCAACCAACGTTAACTGTGGATGCTCGGTAATACCCAGTTCTGTAATGCGCCAAAAATTGACCGAGCTGGTACGGCGGTAAGTGCCATAAACTCGATAACCTTTTTCCAATAATAATTGGGCTAGGTAGGCACCATCTTGACCGGTGATGCCTGTGACAATTGCAGTAGTCATGTGATACGACTCCCTTTTTTCATTAACGAATTTGGTTCATATTGATAAGTGAAATACCATTGCTGCTGGTACAATACGCGCAGCAATTGTTGTGTGCTGGCTTCCCAAGTTAGCCAAGGCATTTTGCCGCTGGCCGGTATACTACCGTGTTTGAATAATCCAAGCCAATTTTTTATTGCTTCAGCCAAAGCTGTTGGTGTATCAGCTTTGAAATAAAATGCATGCTCACCAGCGACTTCACGAAATACTGGCAAATCACGAATGATCAATGGAATGTCATGGCGCGCGGCCTCAATCAAGGGCAAGCCAAAACCTTCGGCTTCTGAGGCGACCAACAAAGCGGTTGATTGAGCATACAATTGGTTTAAAAATTCATCGCTGACATACCCCAACCAAAATAATCGGCGGTTTAATTCAGGGTGTTGTTGAATGCGTTTGATCAGTTTATCTACCAGCCATCCTTGTTTACCAATGATAATCAGATTGACCTCCAATGATGAGTGTTGCCACAATTGTTCAAATGCATCAATGGCTTGTGCATGACCTTTGCGAGGTTCTATGGTGGAGACCATTAAGAATGAAGGATGGTGCTGCATGGCTTGTATAATGGAGGACGCTTGATCCGGCAACCCCTGAGAAGAAAAGCCGGTGTCAATGTCAGCGCCTAGATGAAAATAACCCACCGATAATGGTCGATAGCGCATGGGGTTGTGTTGTTGTAACCACAAGCGTAACTCATCAGCAACTGCGCGAGAATCACAAATCAATCCATCTGCCAATTGACTGATCGTCATCAGCCATCGTTGGAATTCGCGTGAGTTTCTCGGTTCAAAAAAGTTTGGATGTAAATACGGAATTAAATCATACACAATGAAATATAATTTGGCGCCGCGGTTTTGCCAGCGCTGAAAAAAAAGTTTGTTGCGTTGTAAACGATCAGGATAAATATCAGCGACTAAAAAAATATCATTTGGATGGATATCAATGCCTTCATCTGTCAAAGAATCGGGGAGATCAATTTCTAATAAGTCAGAGGTTAATTGTCTTGCATAGCGATAATGATGTTGATCATAGCGTACTGGTTCTATCCGACAATGCGTGGGAGGGTGAGTTAATAAAGTTTGGGTAATGCTGTTTAACACTCGACCAATGCCGGTTTTGGTTTTTTCATGTTCCAATAATGACGCATCAATTAATAATTGTGGCGGCTGCCAACCAGTGAAATGATTGGCGAGGCAACAAGCAATCGGCAAGGTTTCATGTTCAGAAAATTCTAATTGCGTTGTCAAAGTTGCTAATTTTGCGAGAATGGTACGTTGTTGAACTTGAGCATTGTTATGAGTCATTGTTTCAATGACTTTAGGCAAAGCATCGGTTGGCGTTATCTTCGATGTCGATTGATTGGAATGTTTTAAGAGATAAATCGGAGGTGAGGCGGTCGAACCGTAGTATTGATGGCATTGGTCGATAAACGTTGGGTCATCGGTGAGAATTCCTAGGGCATGATGGAAAATTTGCTGGTGACAGGCCGCCGACTGTTGCAAAGCGCAATAGCCTTGGGCGTGATAGCGGCTTATCGGGAATATTGTTGCCGCCGGTTCCACAACATCATCGGGTGCCATCGGGTATAAACGATCAAAATAAAAATCATCAGTAAAAATAATGCCTGGATGATGTATGAATGCGTGTAAGAGGGGTAGGTGATTGAGGGTGTTTGCTAAATGATAGATGATAAAGTCGAATTGATCCGCTTGTTGCAAAAACCATGAGAGCGATGGTTTGGACTGTGCTGTTTCAGGAATTTGATGTGGCTGAGTGAGGGGGGACTCAATGATGACGGTTACATCATAATAAACATTTAAATCTGTCAGCCATGGAGGCGGGGGCGAGCTTGCTCCAAGGTAAGCCAAAGTCGGTTTTGGTGTTATGCTAACCGTTGGTTCATCCTGAGGTGTTTGCTGACAATGTGAGTGTTCAAAAATCGTTAAACAACTTTGCGCTGCTTGTTGCCAGGCAGCGTCTGTGGACTTCGAGGTAGGTAAACAAATTATTTCAGGAGTTTGTGCCGTAAGCCAGGCGGGTGTTTTTTGCGTGGCGGGTAATAAAATAAATTGAATGAGATCACGTAAGACAGCGGATGATTTTAATTGAGAAATTAAAGACCGATGAGAGGATACAGTTGTGCCGCTCCAAGTGTGAGAATGATTCAAGGTTGTTGGTAAGGTGGCAAACAGCGTTAAGGTGGGTTGGGAAAATAATACGACATCAGGCTTGAATGATTCAAAGTGTTGTTGTAACACCAATGCATGGGCGGCGCTTGACCACGTGGGTTTGATAATGGTGGTTTCGGGCAAGGGAATGTCGTAAATACAAATATGATCCACAGGAATTAGATCACTTAATTGATATTTAATCAACTCAATGGATTCGGCTAATTGATTGTTGAGCAAGACCCATACTTGATGGGCGGATTGTTGAGTTGCTTTGAGCCAAGCTTGGGTCAGTAACCACACCGGATGATCGGTTGTATGAGATTGCAACAGTGCTAGTTGATAATCTTGTAAATCAATCAGTAGTCGCATCTTGCTTACATCGCTGGGTTTGAATAGTTAGTAGGAGACGTTGATGTATTTGTTGCGTTAGCGTCGTTGTCACCGGCGGTTCACGATGCAAATACGCTTGATATAGAAGGAAGATTTGATTGAGTATTGTTTGAATACACGTGCGCACGATGGGGATTTTTTTTAAAGTTCGTTGATAGCTTGTTTTAAGTTGAGAGGATTGGGAGGCCCATTTAACTAGCGGATAACACAGATGATGGATAAGATAGCGTCCGCGTTTGCGGAGCATGGATCCCCTTGAAGTTTTATAACGCATGGTAGAAACCTTTCACCACAATGATATGCATCAAAAAGACGTAACTGTAACCTAATGGGGCACTAAAGTGAATAGCACAACCAGACAAATGATTGATCGCTACGGTGATATTATTCCAGATGTGGCTCGATTTTGCGAAACCATGCAGCGTCCACTGGTAAAAACTGGTTGGATCAACCCATTGAAAACGAGATTAGCAGTCGTGCAAACGTTGTTACCAAGTGATGTTGCCTTATTTTCTAGCCCCGTGTGGGCTTCGGCTTATCAATATCAAGGGGCTACCGATGCAATACAAGCATTGGTGAAACTCGGATATTGGCATTGGCAGGAAATGGTTTCGATGTTACCACCATTGGTGTTAAATCCACAGCCGGGTGAGCGGGTATTGGATCTGTGTGCCGCACCGGGTAATAAAACAGCTCAGTGCGCGGTATTGATGAAGAATCAGGGAACGTTGGTTGCCAATGATATTAACTATCATCGGCTCAAAGCTTTGGGAAAAAATTTGAAACGCTTAGGGGTGCTCAATGCAAGTCTGACTCAATATGCCGGCGTGGATTTTCCAGCACCATTGAATTTTTTTGATAAAATTTTAGTGGATGCCCCTTGCAGTTGTGAAGGCACCGCTCGTAAAAACCGTCACGTGCAAGTCAATCCGCGGCTTAGTCGCCACAAAGCTCAGGTGCAAATTGAATTGTTAACCAAAGCCATGACGTTGTGTCGACCGGGGGGACAGATTCTTTATGCTACCTGTACGTTTGCGCCGGAAGAAAATGAACAAGTGATTCAAACCCTATTGGATCAATGGGCTGGGCAAGTGCGATTGGTACCATTGACGTTGCCATCATTGAATACATCGCCTGGATTGGACCGATGGCAAGGGCAATGCTTTGATCGACAATTGGCTCACTGTTTGCGCATCTGGCCAGGATTGAATGATACGGGTGGTTTTTTTCTGGCTTTGTTGGAGAAACAGCCTGTGCCAGTGAATCTGATGCTGCAGGTGTCACATGTTGTGCCTTGCGAAGTGAATGATTTGGCGATAGCGATGCGTGCGGTGCAATGGCCAGGGAACTGGTTTGAACAACATCGTTGGGTGCGATCACCGATGGGAAATGATGTTTATGTTATCGCGGCGGATCATTTACCCCCTGCGAATGTGAGCGTGGATGCTATGGGACTGCGTGTTTATAAACACAGCAGCCGACAGATTGCAACCGACGTTTGTCATTTGTTGCCATTAACGATGGCGCACGTATGCTTGTCTGCTGAGCAGGTATTTAATTATGTGCAACGTGTGCCAGTGATGGTGACACAAATGCAATTGCGACAATTCAATCATGATCGCCGATTGGTATTGGTGACTTATAACCAGCAAGGGTTGGGGTTTGGGTTGTTGGATTTGGTGGTTCAACAATATCAATTAACCAGTTTGTTTCCTAAACATTAAATCGATTCGTCAGCTAAATCCTGTTGCAAGTGAGTTAACAGATCCAAAGCCTTGCGGGGGCTGACATCATCGAGATCCAATTGCCGAATTTGTTGAATGATGGTTGTGTGTGCGGCAGGGGTAGGTTCAAACAATGGAACTTGCTGTTGAGGGGTGGTTGCCGCTGGTGCGGCTTGTTCTAATTCCAATAATTTTTGCCGGGCGGTTTGCAACACCAGCACCGGAATGCCGGCCAATTGGGCGACTTCAATGCCATAGCTTTTACTGGCGGGGCCGGGTTTCACTTGATAAAGGAAAATAATTTTGTCATTGAGCATGACCGCTTCTAAATGCACATTGGTCATGCTGGGGAATAATTCCACTAATGCTGTCAATTCAAAATAATGAGTTGAAAACAAAGTGAAACAACCTAAAGGTTTGGCTAAATATTCAGCGCACGACCACGCCAGTGACATGCCGTCAAAGGTGCTGGTGCCGCGTCCAATCTCATCAATCAATACCAAACTGTGATTTGTAGCGTTGTGCAAGATGTTAGCGGTTTCAGTCATTTCTACCATGAACGTTGAACGGCCAGAGGTCAGATCATCGGCTGCGCCAATGCGGGTGAAAATACGATCGATTGGCCCCAGGGTGGCGGCTTGGGCTGGGATAAAACTACCCACGTGTGCCAATAATACGATCAAAGCGGTTTGTCGCATATAAGTGGATTTGCCCCCCATGTTGGGGCCGGTGATCAGTAACATACGTTGTTGATCATCCAGGTGCAAATCGTTGGCTATAAACGCTTGATCACTCCAATGTTCAACTACCAGATGTCGACCTTGTTGAATGTGAATGCCAGGCGTTTCAACCAAAGTCGGTGGCGTTAATTGTAAGGTTAACGCGCGTTCAGCAAAGTTGGCGTAAATATCCACTTCTGCCAATGCGTTGGCGCATAATTGCAAATTAGCTAATTCATGCTGCAATTCTTCCAAGATCAGTGTGTAAAGATTTTTTTCTCGTGCCAGGGCGCGGCTGTGAGCACTCAAAATTTTATCTTCAAATTGTTTTAACTGCGGGGTAATAAATCGTTCAGCATTTTTTAGTGTTTGCCTACGAATGTAATTAGCGGGGGCTTGATTGGATTGGGCGCGGGGAATTTCAATGTAGTATCCGTGAATTCTATTAAACCCAACTTTCAATTGGGTAATCTTGGTGCGTTCTCGTTCTTGCTGTTCTAATTTCAACAAATAACCATTGGCATTGTCGCTTAACTCACGCAATTCATCCAATTCTTCATCAAACCCTTTGGCAATGACACCGCCATCTCGTAATACCACCGGTGGGTTGTCGACAATCGCGGTGGTTAACAATTCCAATACCGCGGGAAAAGGGTGCAATTGTTGCATCACTGAATTTAGACTGTCACAAGCTAATGGTTGCAGTGCTTGTTGCAAGGCGGGTAATTGGTGCAGTGCTTGACGTAATTGTACTAAGTCGCGTGGGCGTGCTGTTTTTAATGCCACGCGCGCTAAAATGCGCTCGATGTCTCCGATAGGTTTTAATAAAGATTGAATGTCGTGAAAGGTTTGGTTGGGTAATAATGCATTAATAATGGCTTGCCGTTGCTGCAATCGTTCCCGTCGGCGAATCGGCTGGTTGAGCCAGCGACGTAACAAGCGACTGCCCATCGGAGTGTAGGTGTGATCCAATACCCCAACCAAACTGTATTTTTGTTCGCCACTGAGGCTGTGATTGATTTCCAAATTTTTACGGGTGCTGGCATCCAAAATTACCGAATCCTCTGGGTAATCAACCTGAATCCCGCGGATGTGTGGCGCATGACTTTTTTGAGTTTGTTGTATGTAATGTAAAATACAACCGGCGGCCATAATGCCCAATGGCTTATCTTCACAACCAAATCCTGTCAAGTCATGAGTATGAAATTGTTTACACAGCAATTGATGATTGGTTTGCAATTCAAATTCCCACTGGGGACGCTCGCGGACACACGGATGGTGAGCCAGCCATGGGAATTCTGTGTGTTGATCACTCACTAGCACTTCTGCTGGATTTAAGCGAGCTAATTCATTATGCAGCGTTGTGCGATCGGGACATTCA
>WLWR01000079.1 GCA_012103495.1 Legionellales bacterium | reverse complement strand
TCATCTATAAACGGTGCTTTGGACACAGTTAAAATTCCACGGTGATGAATGTTTTCTGTCAATGGGTAATATACGATATTTCCCTGCGCTTCACGCACAGCAATGATGGAAACTTCCCGATCAAAATTTAAATAATGCTCGGCAATCAGCGATTGTCCCTCATAAGATTGCCAGGCTTGTTTCAGATCGGTATTGCTGTCGATCAAATATTGTCCTTTGCCATCGTAACCAAAACGACGAGTTTTTAATAGGAGTGGTAATCCCAGTTGATCCACTGCTGCAGTTAGATCACTCAATTCATTTACCGCGACAAATGAAGGGGTGGCAATGTTTAACTCTTGGAAAAAACGTTTTTCCGTTAAGCGATCTTGGCTGACCATCAATGCTTGATTGGATGGTGATAACCGATGTAATTGTTCAATGTAATCGGTGGTGGTCGATGGAATGTTTTCACTTTCATAGGTTACTACATCCACTTCTGCCATGAAGTTTTGCAAGCTGTTGCTGTCTGAAAAATTGGCATGCATGATGCGAGTGACGTCACTGGCACAGGCGTCTTGTTCTTGGGTGTAACACAAGGTGGAGAAAGCCAATTGACTGGCTGCCAAACTTAACATGCGTGCCAATTGCCCGCCGCCTAATATCCCGATTTTCATCATCAATCCTTCTGCATGGTTAGGGTTTGCTGTAATACGGTTTCCGTTTGTTGTTGACGAAAGTTAGTCAATCGCTCGGCGATGTTGGCATCGCCAAGGGCTAAAATGCTGGCTGCTAGCAACGCGGCATTGCATGCTCCAGCGTGGCCAATGGCCAATGTTCCCACAGGGATACCCTTGGGCATTTGCACAATTGATAATAAAGAATCCATCCCAGCCAATGCTTGCGATTGTACCGGTACACCCAGCACTGGTAATGTGGTTTTGGCAGCCAACATGCCAGGCAAGTGCGCTGCGCCACCGGCGCCGGCAATGATTACTTGCAAACCGCGGGTCTTTGCCTGACTGGCGTAATCAAATAATTTATCAGGGGTTCGATGGGCGGAAACAATCTCGGCCGAAAATTCAATGGTTAATTCAGTCAATGTTGTGGCTGCATGTTGCATAGTGTCCCAATCGCTCTGGGATCCCATGACCAAACCCACTCGAGGAATACCTGTCATATTTCCAAGCCTCAATATGAAAAAAAAGGTATAGTATCGAGTTTATACAATGAACACAATGGCGGTTGAAATACAAATGGTTGTGCGTAATTGGGGCTGGTGGATGTTGTTGGGTGTTTGGATCAGTGCTTTTTTAATTCTCACCGTTGTGTTCGGTTATTGGCAAACTGGGCAACAAAATCCCAATCAACAGGTAAGTACTCAACAATTACCCGGTGGTGAAAAAGTAGTAGTGCTCACACCTAATAAACAACATCATTATATTTTCACCGGTTCCATCAATGGACAAGCGGTTGAGTTTTTAGTAGATACCGGCGCCAGTCATGTATCTGTCCCTGGCCATCTGGCCGATACACTGGGTTTAAAACGTGGTTACCCCATTTCAGTGAGTACTGCCAATGGCGTGATTTCTGTGTATCTTACCCGGATTGAACAATTAGGCATTGGTGAGATTGTATTGCACGATGTGTTGGCAAATATCAATCCGGCCATGCGCGAGGATGAGGTATTGTTGGGCATGAGTGCTTTGCGGCAATTGCGATTTGAACAACAAGGGCGTCAGTTAATTTTCCGCCAATAATCCGTTATACTCACCCCACTTCAAGTGACGAACCCTGTTTGTGGCTGGTAAGTGGGATGACCCCAATTTCAATTGATGAGAGAAACGATGGCTGGACATAGCAAATGGGCGAATATTAAATTTCGCAAAGCTGCGCAAGATGCCAAGCGCGGTAAAATCTTTACCAAATTGATTCGTGAAATCACCGTGGCTGCTCGTATGGGTGGCGATGATTTAGAGTCCAATCCGCGTTTGCGCGACGCTATTAATAAGGCGTTAAAAGCTAATATGAAGCGTGACACCATTGACAATGCGATCAAACGTGGCGCGGTTGGTTTGGAAGGCGCGAACATGAATGAAGTGCGTTACGAGGGATACGGTCCCAGTGGCGTGGCTATTTTAGTCGATTGCTTAACCGATAACATCAAACGTACGGTAGCGGAAGTTCGACACGCGTTTAGCAAACACGGTGGTAATTTAGGTACCGATGGTTCGGTTGCTTACTTATTTAGCAAGCAAGGCGAATTGCTATATCCTCCTGGTACCGACGAAGAACGTATTATGGAGATTGCTTTGGAGTGTGGCGCCCAAGACATTCAAACCGATGAGGATGGCAGTGTGACGGTGATCACAATGCCAGAAGAGTTTGAAACAGTCTGTCAAGCGTTGCAGCAACAATCATTGATACCAGACAATGCCAGTGTGACTTTGCGCGCCAGCAATTATATCAGTGTGGATCAAAACACGGCGGAAACATTATTGAAATTGATTGATGTGTTGGAAGATTTGGATGATGTGCAAGAAGTATATTCCAATGCATCCATTAATGATGATATTTTAACCGCATTAGGTGGTTAAGCAATGGCAGTGATTTTGGGTATTGATCCGGGATCGCGCATCACCGGTTATGGAGTGATCCACAGCAATGGACAGCAACATCGCTACGTGACCTGTGGTTGTATTCGCATACAGGCTGAAGCGTTAAGCCAACGGTTGCAACAAGTGTTTGATGGCATTCGCGAAGTGATGCATGAGTATCAACCGGATGAAGTGGCGGTTGAACAAGTTTTTATGCAACAAAACGCCAATGCTGCGCTTAAATTAGGTCAAGCACGTGGTGCGGCGATTGTGGCCGCGGCAGTGCATATGGTGCCGGTGGCTGAATATTCAGCTCGGCAAATTAAACAAGCAGTGGTGGGTTATGGCGCGGCCAGTAAAGAACAAGTGCAGCACATGATCCGCTCCTTATTGCGGTTGACACGCCAGCCTCAGGCCGATGCTGCAGATGCGTTAGCTGTAGCCATTTGTCACGCGCACACCCGAAAAAGTTTGGCCAGCATGCGGTTGGCCGAGCCTCTAACTTGAGATGATAACAAGATGATTGGACATTTGACTGGGATTTTAATCAGTAAGCAACCACCGGATTTACTGATGGATGTGCAAGGAGTGGGGTATGAGGTAGCCGCTTCGATGCAAACCATTTATCAACTGCCTGAATTGAATGAAACTGTGCATTTATACACTCAATTGATTGTGCGTGAAGATGCACATTTATTGTATGGATTTGCCGATTTGGTTGAGCGTGGTTTGTTTCGGCAATTGATCAAAGTCAATGGCATTGGGCCCAAGCTCGCGTTGACCATTCTATCCAGCATGACAGCAAGCCAATTAATACACAAGGTGCATACGCAAGATGCCAACAGCTTGGTCAAGGTCCCTGGTATTGGTAAAAAAACGGCACAACGTATGTTGATTGAGTTACGTGATCGTTTGCAAGACATGCCAACATCAACGGTTAGCGACACGTCACTGTCAGCACCAACCATGGCGGTGATGCAACCGGAAGAAGAAGCGATGACCGCGTTAATGGCGCTGGGTTATAAAGCTATGGAAGCGAATCGGTTAATCAAAGCCGTTGCTCAGCCGCAGTTGACCACGACGGAATTGATTCGCAAAGCCTTACAAGAAGTTGGATGAGGGGTCGATCATTATGTTAGAAACCGATCGTTTAATCAGTGCGGAATTGGCCAGTGATGAGGTGGTTATTGATCGTGCGATTCGTCCTAAAGCTTTGGCCGATTACGTTGGGCAACCGATGGTGTGTGAACAGATGGCCATTTTTATTCAAGCGGCCAAACAGCGACAAGAAGCCTTGGATCATACATTGATTTTTGGTCCGCCAGGATTGGGCAAAACCACACTGGCGAATATTATTGCTTATGAATTGCAAGTGCAAATCAAACATACGTCTGGACCGGTATTGGAAAAAGCTGGGGATTTAGCTGCGTTGCTCACTAATTTGGAAGCCCACGATGTGTTGTTCATTGATGAAATTCATCGCTTAAGCCCTATGATTGAAGAAATTTTATATCCGGCGATGGAAGATTATCAATTGGATATTATGATTGGCGAAGGGCCGGCGGCACGTTCAATCAAATTGGATTTACCACCGTTTACCTTGGTGGGTGCGACCACTCGCGCTGGGTTATTAACATCACCATTGCGTGATCGATTTGGCATTGTCCAGCGATTGGAATTTTATAATCAAACTGATTTAACCTACATTATCGAGCGGTCGGCGGGTATTGTGAACATTGGCTTGGATAAAGCTGGAGCGATACAAATTGCCCAACGATCCCGCGGAACGCCACGGATCGCCAATCGACTGTTACGTCGGGTGCGTGATTATGCGCAAGTGAAAAGCGATGGACACATTACCCAATCAATTGCTCAGCAAGCATTGGATTTATTGGATGTGGATGCGCAAGGATTTGATGTGATGGATCGTAAATTATTGTTAGCGGTGATTGAAAAATTTGCGGGTGGTCCGGTGGGTTTGGATAGCCTGGCGGCGGCCATTGGTGAAGAACGTGGCACTATTGAAGATGTGTTGGAGCCTTTTTTAATTCAGCAAGGCTTTTTGATGCGTACACCGCGTGGGAGGGTGGCAACCGATCATGCTTATCAACATTTTGGTTTGGCAAAACCGCATGCTAACGATGGGCAAACTGTGCTACCAGTGGAAGGAATTTAACTGATGACCACACAGGTTCACCGTTATCTCGTTCGCGTGTATGTAGAAGATACCGATTTCCAAGGATTTGTTTATCACGCCAATTATTTGAAATTTATGGAGCGTGCGCGCACTGAATGGTTGCGGGCGGCCGGCCTTAATCAAACCGATGCATCGCATCATGGATGCTTTTATGTGGTCACTGGTTTGGAAATTAGATACCATCAACCGGCGGCACTTGATGATCAATTGGAAGTATTGACGCATGTGGTTCGGCGTAAGCGGGTGACTTTACAAATTGCTCAAGACATCCGACGTATCAATGATCAATCGTTAGTAACCTCTGCTTCTGTACGCATCGGTTATTTAACTAAGCAATTGCAACCACACCCACTACCAGCATTCCGCGAATTGGCAACGACAGAATTTCAATAAGAAATAAGTATACTGTCCCCCGATTCTGCGGAATTCTGGGATTTTCCTCGACATAAGTGCTCATATTATTTACAATAAGCGCATTGTTTTACACAAAGAAGCCTATTATGCCGTCCAATATTCCAAGTGAGGAGTCCAATATTCCAAGTGAGGAAGAGCTAACAGAGTTATTAAATTCTTATTCTGCGCAGACTGTATTCTTGCCTGGGGAGTATTCTATAAATCAAACTAGTTTTTCTTTAAGCTGTCCGATGGTCATCACAGCAGAAAAGGATAAGGCAGGGGAAGTCAAAAGAACTCTATGGATTGGTAATTCCAAAAAATTGGGGGAAGGGGGTTATGGTTATGTGTCTTCGACAATGAAGGTGGCGCAATTGCTTCCTGATAATACACTGGTATTGCAAAATGAAAAATCCAGTGAACAAACTGTCATTAAAATCATAGAAAATTTTGGAGATAGCGTCAACGAACCTGGTCATCCAAAATGGTCTGCTGATAATGAGCAGTGGCATGGGAGCATTTACCCAGGTGCTGTTGTCGCTATAGGAAAAAGTACTCAAGCAACGGCTATAGTTTCTATGAAACGAGTGGGGAAAACTTTGCACGACTTAAGGGAAAAAATAGATGATGGAATGGTAACATTAAATTTCTATCAGCGACTTTGTATCGCCTTTAATTTGTTACAAGAATATTTCCACTTGGTGCGTGGAAACGTACTGCACAATGATTTATCCTATGACAATATTATGGTGGACCCTACTACAGGAGATGTACGGCTTATAGATTTTGGCTTGGCGACAAAAAGATTTGATGCAGAAAATCCACCTCAAGTGAAGATAACCAGTTGTAAATTTGGTGCCCCCGAAATACATGAAATGTGGATGGCAAATGATGATGAGCAACGTTTTATTCCTGTTCATCCCCCGGTTGCTGTAAGCCAAGATGAATCCAAACTCTATGCCGGCTTTTTTGATTATGGTACGGCGACTGATAATGCTTCACTAGGGAGGTTACTCGCTTATTTATTCCTTAATGAAAGACAATCGGAGGCAAATTGGTCTACTGTAAAGTGCTGGCACCCTATATTCCAAATGGACCTTACTGTAGCTCAGTTAACTTTTGAGCCACAGCATTTTACCAAAAATATTCCTGAGCAAATACAGAATATTTGGCATAATTTTCTACGCAATTTATGTTTTCCTGACCCAGATGATCGTCTTTCTTTTTATCAAGCACATTTGTTTTTATCTAATTTAATTACGACCCAAATGGTAGAGCTGAAGGTGGAACATTGTGAGGAGTCGGAGGACAAACCTAATCGTTATGACTGCAAGAGTTATGAATATCAAACAATTACTCCAGCAAGGCTGACAGAACTGCAGCGTTTATCTGAACGGCCAACAAATCAAATGGATATTAAGATAACTGCTGCTCTAGCTCAGTTTGATGGAAAATCCAAGGTGCAGATGTTGCTAATTTCATACTTATTATTTTCGCCTTTATTTACTATTTGTCAAAATAAGCCTGAAGTGATAGAACAGATGGCAAACTTTTTTTCTCAAAAGCAGGTAGACACCGAACTTGAGCAGGTATCTGATATTTGTAAGATTGCTGTCGATAGCATACAATCTTTTTTTTCAACTGATGGATCGACTGGAATAAAGTATGAGCCTGATACTTTTTTTAATCGGTTGTGGGATCAGTTGATACTGAAAATTTCAGCCGCTAAAAAAGATCCGGCGCAATGCACAGATAGTGTAGTGTCAGCTCAAATCCGGACTGAAGTTCTTGCCGAACAAGAAGTTCTTGCCGAACAAAAAGAACATGCGGTGCCTCGTGCACAAGACTTTGCTGCTTATGGGTTTTCTGTGACCATGCAGCGTGTGTTATTGTGTTTTGATAAAGAGATTAGTCGTCTTGAGAAAAGCAAAAGTACAAAAGCTGTCGCAGCATTAAAAGAATCAAAAGAAGCGGTGTTAAAAGCAGTCTTTTCTGATATGGCCTCTTTCCAAACAGTATTAATTCAGACATTACGTCAAGAGGCTCAAAAACATGGAACTTGGGGGGCGTCAAGGCACAAAGTGACGCACGCGCTGCGTGCGATATTGGGACTTATCCCTTATATTTTAACTTTAGGAAGAAGTAAGTCAGTTAGATACACTTTCTTTTGTACCACTAGAAAGGAACATTTGCTTAGTGCAGCAGATGATATTGAGCAAAAATTCATGCAAGAAGAGCCACTATCGATTGTTGCCACGGCTGCTTGATAGGTCAATTCTATACTTATTTCACCTCATGCTGCGAATTTTAAGCGTGCATTGAATGGCATCTTGCGCCGTTTTTCATGAAAAAAATCCTCGAATTAGCTCGCTAGTCCTGCGGTTTTTTTCAATCAAAACGCCGCAATCTACCATCCACTGCAAGCT
>WLWR01000078.1 GCA_012103495.1 Legionellales bacterium | reverse complement strand
CTTGTTCACGGATGGTGGTTAATGCTTGCGTACGTTGTTGTTTATCACGGATGGTAAACGCTTCGCCTAATGAAGTACCGACGGATTGTTCAACCGTTTGGGTTAAAGCAACATCCAATCCAGCCTCAGGGGAAGCCACTTCCCAGGGGGAGTTACCCACTTCAGCAGCCAATTCATTAATGGCTTGAATCACCGGTTGCATCATTTCGTGACCGTACAACACCGCGCCTAACATAACTTGTTCAGACAATTGATCCGCTTCTGATTCCACCATCAACACGGCTTTTTGCGTACCCGCCACAACTAAATCCAATTTGGATTCTTTTAATGTTTGTTGACTTGGATTCAAAGTATATACACCTTCTTGGTATCCCACTCTCGCCGCAGCAATTGGACCTTGGAAAGGCATTCCAGAAATTGTCAGTGCCGCCGACGCACCGATCATGGCTAAAATATCAGGGCTGTGATCTGGATCGATTGATAACACAGTGGCAACAACTTGCACCTCATTGTAAAAACCCTCTGGAAATAAAGGACGCAACGGACGATCAATCAAGCGTGCAGTTAATGTTTCCAATTCACTGGGTCGTCCTTCCCGCTTTAAAAAACCACCGGGGATTTTACCAGCGGCGTAATATTTCTCTTGATAATTGACGGTTAATGGAAAAAAACTCTGCCCAGATGACACTTGTTGTTTACCCACAGCGGTTACCAACACCAAGGTATCACCCATACGTACCATTACAGCAGCATCAGCTTGTCGGGCAATTTCGCCAGTTTCCAAAATCAATGTTTGCTCACCAAATGGCACTGTTTTAATTATCTTACTCACGTTTTATTTTCCTCTTTTCATAACAAAAGGGCGCATGGATTGCGCCCTCATTCATTGGTTAGATCACTGGATACAGCGACAAATGATCAATTAGAATCTCGTAACTTCAATCGCTTGATAACGTCTTGATAAGATTCAAGATTTTTACGCTTCAAATACTTTAGTAATTTACGACGTTGATTCACCAGCATTTGTAAACCACGGCGCGAATGCACGTCTTTTTTATTGACTTTGAAATGTTCGGTTAAATGTTGAATTCTGGTCGTTAGCAACGCAATCTGCACTTCAGGCGTGCCTGTATCTGTTTCATGTCGTTGGAATTGTTTAATGACATCAGCTCTATCCGCTGTGGTTAAAGCCATAATTTACTCCTGCATCAAATAAAGGCGGCCATTTTACCCGTTTTAACCTAACGCAACAAGCAAAACTTACCCTCTTGTGGGATGGGTATCAATTCGATAACTCTAATCTTGTAACGACATCAATGATGCATTTCCTCCGGCGGCGGTGGTATTGATGGTCAACGTCCTTTCATTGCACAAGCGCAATAAATAATGTGGGCCGCCGGCTTTAGGACCCGTTCCAGAAAGACCTTCGCCACCAAACGGTTGCAATCCAACAATTGCGCCGGTCATGTTGCGATTGACATATCGATTACCAACATGCACAGCTTGGATAATTTTATTAACGGTTTCATTCACACGACTGTGAATCCCTAACGTTAATCCATATCCCGTACGATTGATTTGCTCAATCGCTTGATCCAATTGTTTATAACGAATGACATGCAAACAAGGGCCAAACACCTCCCGTGTCAATTGTTCAATGGAATCAAGTTCAAACAAACACGGGGCAAAAAAAGTACCGTCATGACATTGATCCGATAAAACAGCTTCGCAAATCAAGGTCGCATCCCGCTGCATACGTTGCTTGTGTTCCTGTAACACCGTCAACGCTGACGCGTCAATCACTGGCCCTAAATCAGTTTCTAACCATTGTGGATCTCCAACGATCAATTCTTGCATCGCCCCCACTAACATTTCAATTAATTGATCAGCCACATCCTGTTGGACAAACAAGACGCGCAGAGCCGAGCAACGCTGTCCCGTGCTGCCAAACGCTGACTGTATAATATCCAATACGGCTTGCTCCAATAAAGCCGATGAATCGACGATCATCGCATTTTGTCCGCCGGTTTCCGCAATCAATGGCACAATCGAGCCTTGTCGTTCAGCCAATGTTTTATTAATCAACCTTGCCGTTGCTGTTGAACCGGTAAACAAGACCCCATCAATCCGTTCATCAGCAATCAATTGTGCCCCAATGGTACTTCCCGATCCTGGTAACAATTGTAAAACATCTAAAGGCACCCCAGCCTCATGCAACACGGCAACAGCACGCGCAGCAATCAACGGTGTTTGCTGAGCGGGTTTGGCAATAACGCAATTACCAGTCACCAAACTGGCCGTGACTTGCCCCATAAAAATAGCCAATGGAAAATTCCACGGACTGATACACACCATCGTGCCACGACCATGCAATGACAATTCATTGAGTTCACCGGTGTAACCAGCCAAAACTTGTGGGTGTTGTAAATGTTGTCTGGCTTGCGCTGCGTAATAACGACAAAAATCCACAGCTTCTCGCACTTCAGCCACTGCATCCACCATAGTTTTTCCCGCTTCATAAATAGCCAAACTAAAAAAGTGCGTGCACTGTTCTTCTAACAAATCCGCTGCTTTTTCCAGCATTGCTGCCCGTTGCTCAACCGGTTGTTGACTCCAGGTAGAGAATGCTTTTGTCGCTGCTTGCAACGCTTGTTCAACATTATTTGCATCCGCCAGGGTCACCGTTCCAATTTGCTGATCTCGATGCGTGGGTGAAAACACCGGCTCACTAGCACCTGATATTGATAAATTTGCTCCCATTGGTGTAGCGACCCAAGGTTGCTCTATGGATTGCTGCATTTGCCGCGCCAGAGAAATCAATGTTTGCCAATCAGTCAAATCCACACCTTGTGAATTTTGCCGTTGCGTTCCATAAATAGCGCCAGGTAGCTTAATTTTGGGATGAGGTTTGTGAGTTAACTGTTCAACTATGGCTACCGGATCAGCAATCAAATCATCCAGAGGGGCGCTGGCATCTACGATTCGATTCACAAATGAAGAGTTGGCGCCATTTTCCAATAGTCGACGCACCAAATAGGGTAATAAATCTTGGTGACTGCCCACCGGCGCGTAAATACGACAAGGAATGTTTAATTTATTTTTAGGGGTAATGGTTTGATACAATGCCTGGCCCATCCCATGCAAACATTGAAATTCAAAATCCTGACCATTTGCCAATTCTAAAATAAGCGCCGCACTGTAAGCATTGTGAGTGGCGAATTGAGGATAAATCACATCGGTAAGCGTTAATAACTTTTTAGCACACGCCTGAAAAGAAACATCTGTAGAGGCTTTACGGGTGAACACAGGATAACCGGTCAAACCTTCCATCTGAGTCAGTTTGATTTCCGTATCCCAGTAAGCACCTTTGATCAAACGAACCGTGATCCGCCGTTGGTTTTTACGCGCCAAATCTGCCAACCAATCCAACACATACCACGCACGTTTTTGATACGACTGCACAGCAACACCAAACCCATCCCAACCTGCTAGTTGCCCATCACTTAACACCCGTTCAATGACATCCAAAGATAGGTCTAAGCGATCAGCTTCTTCTGCGTCAATGGTAAAACCCATGTTGCCTTGTTTGGCTAACACCGCCAATGCCAACACTTTAGGCACTAACTCCGTCAATACCTGTTTACGTTGACTGAATTCATAACGTGGATGCAAGGCTGATAATTTGATTGAAACGCCAGATCCTTGAATCGGATCTTGGACCGGATTGGTTTCACTAATGGTCAAAATTGCCTGACGATAACTGTCATAATAGCATTGCGCATCGCGTTCGGTACGCGCAGCTTCCCCCAGCATGTCATACGAATAGCGATAACCTTGCTGTTGATATTCTTTAGCGCGTTTGATTGCTTCTTTAATTTGGCGTCCCATGACAAATTGGCGACTCATAATTTGCATGGCGCGTCCCACCGCTTTACGAATCACCGGCTGACTGGCATTGACTAAAAATCTTTGTAGTGAATTACCAAAGTATTGATTGGGAGTGTTGTGTTTTAGCACTCGACCGCTGAGCATCAATGCCCAAGTCGTCGCATTGACAAACAATGAATCACTCCGCCCCACATGCGAACGCCAATCAGCCGAGGTTAATTTATCCCGAATCAAACGATCGATCGTGTCTTTATCCGGAATCCTTAACAACGCTTCTGCCAGACACATTAAAGCAATGCCTTCTTCACTGGATAGATCGTATTCATACATGAATGAATCAATGCTACTACTGTTGCGTTGTTCAGCACGTACATATTCAACCAACTGCCTAGCTCGTTGTTGAACTCGACGCAACTGTTCTTGTGTAAGCTTTGCCTCAGGCAATAACTGAGTTAAACATTTTGTTTCATCCAACCGGTAAGCCCGTTGAATAGCAACTCGCAAGGGATCAAATTTAGGAAAAGGCATTGACAGTAACACAGTAAACCTCAAGATTGCATTCCACCAAAAGGAACATTATATTAACACAATCACTCAAGCCACAAGACATAAAATCATGCTCAAACTCTATCAATTCAGCCCTTACTGGGGTTTGCCCAATGCCAGCGCTTTTTGTCTCAAATTAGAAACTTACTTGCGCATGAGTGGTATTCCTTATCAAGTTGTGTCCGTGAATGACCCACGCAAAGCACCCAAAGGCAAATTGCCTTACATTCGTGATGGGGAACAGGTCATTGGTGATAGCAGTTTAATCATCGATTATTTAAAAAAACAGTATGGCGATCCATTGGACGCCTCTTTATCCATTGACCAACAAATGCAAAGTGTTTTAATTCAACGTCTGGTGGAAGATCATTTGTATTGGGTGGTAGTCTATGCTCGCTGGTTAGACCCCATCAATTGGCCAATCACCCGCGATACCTTTTTCTCCCAAGCCAAACGCCTCATCAAATGGATCCTTCCGCCTATCATCAAATCACGCATTGCTAAAGATTTATGGGCTCAAGGGTTTGCCCGCCATCGTCAAACTGAAATTTACCAACTCGGTATAGACGATTTAACTGTATTAGCCCATTTACTACAAAATCAAGCCTATGCCATCGACGAGATGCCTCATTCGATAGACGCTGTGGTATATGGTTTTTTAGCGAACATTCTCTATTCACCGCATCAAGGTGAACTGTTTGATTTCGCGCGAAATCAAGCTTGTTTTCAGCAATACTGCCAACGCATGCAGCAGCAATTCTATTCCGACATGCCGTTGAGTATTACTACAAATGCTGCTGCAATTGAGTAATCAATTGTTCTTGTGAACTTTGAGTGTAATCCTTATTGATGTTAACGCTTAGACATTGACTCAGTGGTCCATTCAATTGCCGATTGAGTACCCCTTGAAACTTAGGCGGTGCAACAATAATCAAATCATCAAATTTATGTTGGAGTCTCCCGTTTTCTAAACAATCGACTAATTTTTTAGCAAACAATTCTACTTCATGTTCTTTGGGGATTGAGCTTTCTACAAACGTGCCGTGACCGTTATGGCCTAATTTATCAGAAGCGATGGCTTGATTTTTTACTCGACTGGCAGGATGTTCAATATTATCAATCATTTGAAGAGTTGCGTGTCCATTGAAAAGTTTTGCGCGGGGGGAAGAATACAGACAGGCTTGGCTAGCATTAGCCACCAAAATCCAAGATGTAGTCATCATTTCTCCTTATTACTTTGGTGGATAAATTAAGTATAGGCCAAATGACTTCCCAAATAACTTCAACTTATCAATTTGTATCTACCTTGACGCTGCAAACACAATTTGTAGCGTCAAGGTAGATACGAAGTTACTTAGAAACAAACTCTCTTAGTTAAAAATCAACTGATCTTTTTGTAAAGTGACATGTATGGTGTCGCCGGCTTTAAATTCCCCTTGCAAAATAGCTTGCGCCAATGGGTTTTCCAAATATTGTTGAATCGCTCTTTTTAACGGTCTGGCACCATATACTGGGTCATAGCCAGCTTCGGCCAGAAAATGAATAACCGGCTCATCCAATGTCAAAGTTAAATCTTTCATTTGCAACCGTTGGCACAATTGATCAATTTGAATCGAAACAATGGATTCAATATGTGCCTTATCCAGTGGATGAAATACTACCAGCTCATCCAATCGATTGATAAATTCCGGCCTAAAATGTTGCCCGACAATACCCATGATCGCAGACTTCATTTGTGTGTAGTTGTCTTGTTCCGCCAACTCTTGAATCAGTTGCGAACCTAAATTGGATGTCATAACCACCACCACATTGCGAAAATCAACGGTGCGCCCTTGACCATCCGTCAAACGTCCATCATCCAACACTTGTAATAAAATATTGAATACATCCTGATGGGCTTTTTCCACTTCATCCAATAAAATCACTGAATAAGGACGGCGACGTACCGCCTCAGTTAGATACCCCCCTTCTTCGTACCCTACATAACCTGGCGGTGCTCCTATCAAACGGGCAACCGAATGTTTTTCCATAAATTCAGACATATCGAGGCGGATCATTGCTTCTTGCGTATCAAATAAAAACGCTGCCAGCGTTTTACACAATTCGGTTTTACCCACCCCAGTAGGACCCATAAATAAAAACGATCCAATCGGTCGATTGGGATCGGACAACCCGGCTCGAGAGCGGCGAATAGCATTGGAAACCACTTTGACTGCTTCATCTTGGCCCACCACACGCTTATGCAATTCTTCTTCCATTCGCAATAATTTATCACGTTCGCCTTCCAGCATTTTGGCCACCGGAATACCTGTCCATTTGGATACCACCTCAGCGATTTCTTCTTCAGTAACTTTGTTGCGTAACAATTTGACATCATGGTGTTCATGTTCAATTTTATCAGCATCGATCAATTGTTTTTCCAGCTCAGGGATACGCCCGTATTGCAATTCAGACATACGCGTTAAGTCACCTGCTCGCCGGGCGGTTTCTAATTCCAACTTGGCTTGTTCTATCGCTTCTTTAATATGTTGAGTTCCTTGCAATGCGGCTTTTTCCGCTTGCCAAATTTCTGCCAAATTCGCGTATTCTTTTTCAATGTCATTGATACTGTGTTCTAAATCTTGCAAGCGTTTTTTCGATGCATCATCGGTTTCTTTTTTCAACGCTTCACGTTCGATTTTCAATTGAATCAACCGCCGATCCAATTTGTCCATAGCTTCGGGTTTGGAATCAATTTCCATACGAATACGACTGCCTGCTTCATCAATCAAATCGATTGCTTTGTCTGGCAATTGTCGATCAGTAATGTACCGATGCGACAAAGTCGCGGCCGCAACAATAGCAGGATCAGTGATCTCCACCCCATGATGCACTTCGTAACGTTCTTTTAAACCACGCAAAATGGCAATGGTGTCTTCTGTATCGGGTTCATCAACCAATATTTTTTGAAACCGCCGCTCCAGCGCCGCATCTTTTTCAACGTATTGGCGATACTCATCCAATGTGGTAGCACCGATGCAGTGCAATTCACCACGCGCCAAGGCAGGTTTCAACATATTTCCAGCATCCATTGCCCCTTCGGCTTTACCAACCCCCACCATGGTATGCAATTCATCAATGAATAAAATAATCTGGCCTTCTTGTTTGGCTAAATCCTTAAGAACCCCTTTTAATCGTTCCTCAAATTCACCTCGAAATTTTGCCCC
>WLWR01000077.1 GCA_012103495.1 Legionellales bacterium | reverse complement strand
GCCCTGTTGCTGCAATTACGGGACACAGAAAATGTCTCTGGCTGAGCGTTTGCATCAATATGCATTGTTAATGCGCTTGGATAAACCCATCGGTACTTTTCTATTGTTATGGCCAACGTTATGGGCACTGTGGTTGGCCAATCGTGGTTGGCCATCGATGCATTTACTCATTGTTTTTGTTTTGGGAACTTGGCTGATGCGCAGTGCCGGTTGTGTGATTAATGACATTGCTGATCGTGATTTTGATGGGCATGTGGCACGCACAAGCAAGCGTCCTTTAGCGCAAAAAACGATTCAACCCAGCCAGGCGCTTATGTTGTTTGGCGGATTGATCAGCGCTGCGTTCATATTGGTTTTGACTTTAACACCACTGGCTATTGGGTTGGCTGTGGTTGGCAGTGTGATCGCTGTGATTTATCCATTCATGAAACGCTTTTTTCATGCGCCACAGTTGGTTTTGGGATTGGCGTTTGCTTGGGCAATCCCGATGGCATATGCTGCAACTCTCAATCGAATTCCAGCCGATAGTTGGCTTTTGTTTGCTGCTTGTTTTGCGTGGGTGGTTGCTTACGATACCTTGTATGCCATGACGGATAAAGCCGATGATTTAACTCTTTCCATTCATTCTACCGCAATCTTATTTGGTTCTTTTGATCGACTGATCATTGGTGGTTTACAAATCAGTGTGTTGTTATTGCTGTGGGGTGTGGCACAAGTCAATCAATTAACGGGTTCTTTTTATCTTGCCTTGATAGGTGTTGCGGGATTATTTATCTATCAACAATGGTTGATCCGACATCGCCAGCCAAACGATTGTTTTACGGCTTTTGTAAATAATCACTGGGTGGGTTTGTTCGTATGGCTTGGTATCTTATTACATGACTGGTCGTAGCTATGACCGTACGTGAAGATGCTGACATACTGATTAAAATAAACGTCGCCACAAATTCTCACGCTCTGGTTTGGATTGAGATTGATAGTAATCCATCCAGCCAGTATCGGTTACCGGTTGAGGAACCAACTCTTCACGAAAATATTCAATGATCGAATCGGTTTGCCCAGGGTTGGCTAATTGACCGCTGGCTGGATCAATTTCGGCGATATCGATGCCCAATGGTTGAGGGATGGGCGCATGAGGTTGATTGAACAATGCGTGCCGCATGAAATCAATCCAAATCGGCAGGGCAGCTCTGGAGCCGTATTCACGCAATGATTTGGGTTGGTCAAAGCCCAGCCAAATCGTGGTTAGTAAGTTTGCATTGTAACCGGAAAACCAGGCGTCAAAAAAATCATTGGTTGAACCGGTTTTTCCAGCCAAATCCTGTCGGTTTAATACTTGAGCGGCACGACCGGTGCCACGGGTAATGGTGTCTGACAGTGCGGATGAAATTAAATAAGCGACTCGTTCATCCATGACTTGAGGGGCTGGGTTAGCGCAATTTTTACACGCGGTACCCGGTTGGGCTGCTAATAGAATTTCACCTTGTGAGTCGGTGATTTGATGGATCAAATACGGAGTGATGCGGTAACCGCCATTGGCAATAATGGCGTATCCTGCAGTTAATTCCATGGGGGTGGCTGTTAGGCTCCCCAAAGCCAATGATAATGTGCGTGGCAAGGTTGCTGCGTCGAACCCTAATTGCGCCAGAAAATCGATGGTATCGACAATGCCAATACCTTCTAATAAACGAATGGAAACCAAATTGCGTGAGCGGATCAATCCTTCACGTAAGCGGGTTGGACCATAAAATTTGCGATTGTGATTTTGTGGTCGCCACTGGGTTTCCAAACTGGGATCATCCAAAATAATGGGTGCATCGTTAATCATGGTGGCAAGAGTGAAGCCTTTGGCTAATGCCGCAGCGTAAATAAAAGGTTTAAAGCTCGAACCGGGTTGACGCTTGGCTTGAGTGGCGCGGTTAAAATTACTTTTTTGATAAGAGAACCCACCGACCAAGGCTTGGATAGCTCCATCTTGAGGTCGTAATGCGATCAAGCTACCTTCAATTTCAGGGATTTGAGTCAATTGCCAACGATGATTTTCAGTTTGATACACTCGAATCACATCGCCGAGTTTTACAATGTCACTACTTTGGGTGGGTTTGCGATCCCAATGACCATTGGGAAGCCGCTTGCGTGCCCAAGCCAAGCCATCCCAGTTGATGGTGATTATTTGTTCATTCGCCAACATTACTTGAATCGATTGGGCTTGAATGTCGGTGACAATGGCGGGGAACACTGGGTGATAAGTGGGCAATGTTTGCAAGGCTTTTAACGTGGCTGCGCGATTGGCGGTCGTCAATGGTGCTAATTGTGTTTCAGCACCGCGGTAATCATGGCGTTGCTCGTATTGAATCAAACCATGTTGAAGCGTTGCATTGGCAATTTGCTGTAAACGACTGTCGACAGTGGTATATACGTGATACCCACGGGTGTAGGCTTGCTCACCGAAATTGCTATACAACGCTTGGCGAATCATTTCACCAACATAAGGTGCGTGCACTTCAATGTTAGGGCCGTGATAAATGGCGCTGATTTTTTCGGTGATGGCTTCATTATATTGCTGCTGTGTGATGTATCCTTCTTCCAACATTCGACTTAACACATGATTGCGACGTTTGAATGCTGCTTTGGGATTGGCCAATGGATTAATGGCGGAAGGGGCTTTAGGTAATCCAGCAATCATCGCCAACTGTGCCAAAGTCAATTCCGATAAGGGTTTGCCATAATAAACTTTTGCGGCTGCGGCCACGCCATAAGCACGATTACCTAAATAAATTTTATTTAAATACAATTCTAAAATTTTATCTTTTGATAACTCCCGATCAATTTTGATCGCTAATAAAATTTCATTCACTTTACGCAAATAGGTTTTTTTATTCGATAGAAAAAAATTGCGTGCTACTTGCATGGTAATGGTACTGCCGCCTTGTACTTTTTCACCTGTTTTTGCCAATTCAATGGCCGCGCGGGCTAATCCGTAAATGTCAATGCCGGGGTGACTGTAAAAGCGTTGATCTTCTGTTGCTAAAATCGCTTGGATCAATTGCGGTGGCACTTCATCAATGGTAATTGGTATGCGTCGTTTTTCGCCAAAGGTGGTGATAAGTTTTCCATCGCGAGTATATACGCGTAAAGGTTCTTGCAACTGGACTTCACGTAAAGTATCCACTGTAGGCAATTGACTGTTCAGGTAAAGATAACCAAGCGCTAAAATGACAAGAAAAGCCAACATCAAGCTTAACAGTGCCCATAAACCGCGACGAAAAAATAATTTAATCCAGCTCATTGAAGGGTATAGTGAAATTTAACTGGAGCGAGTATAGCAATAAAAGTACAAATATTCTTGTATTTCTATAGGTTTTTTATTTCGAAATGTATCTTCATTCGTAATCATTTTCACGGTGCTTCCGGTTGCATATTTAAAATTCGCATCTTGAAATGGAGTGGGTTGCAGAGGGATGACACTGGTCATTTGATGCTACATGAAATGCAAAACAAGGGCTGCGTACGCTTGTTTGGTATCAATGGGGATGGTCTAATGAACGACCATCCACGGTGATCAAAGTGAGGCACGGATGCCTAATTATTTATTGGTAGAAATACAAAATCAATGCTTGATAACCCGTCAATGTATTGTGCGTCGCAAGCAATGTTATTGGCAATCACCACAAGTGTTCACTTGTTCGGTGGATTTAACTTTCCCAACCAATCTTAAAGAGAATATTTTGACGCAATGGGATCAAGCATGGCGTTGTGCCTACAAAAATGCAGTCATGCAAGTGGCGGTGGCATTGCCTCAATCTTATTTATGGGAGAGTCAATTCAGTCACCCTGATCAACTGACCCCGCAACAATGTTTCACGTATGTGGAGTATCATATGCAGCAAGTGATGCAAGAGCAGAACATGGTATTGGCGTGGGATTATATGCCTGTTGCGAATCAACCGTTGGCAGTATTGGCAATTGCACAACCGGTTTTGCAATTTTTTCAACAACTATGCCATCGTCATCGCTGCCAGTTGATATTATTGACCAGTGAACAATATGCCATACAAGCATGGGGGCAGCAGCAAAAAGCAAGTGAATGTGTGATTGGACAATTAAGTACCACACGATTGAATTTATTTTACCGAACCCAATCGATCATAAAGCATCAGCAATCGGTTGATATCGATCATCCTGAGTTGGTCGCCAATGTCATTGAACAATTCAACAACTATACCAAACCCAAACAAGCACAATGGTGGATCAGTGGCGAAGCAAGTCTTATCAAGCGATGGATTGTTCGATGGCGAAAACAAATATCGGGTGGCGACATCACTGCCATGATCAATCCACCGCAATCATTTATCAGTCAGGGACTGTTGATAGGGTTGCGCAATTATGATTAATTTCACCCCTTGGCGTATTCGGCAACGCCAACAATCTCAGCGACGATTTTTCATTTGTGCGGGTTGGAGTGCGGGATGTGGAATTTTTATCGTTGCGATGATGGCATTTTCTTGGCATCAACAAACGCGCAACTTGCAGCAAGAAACATCACAGTTAATGGCTGAGCAAGCAAAGTTACAACCACAAGTAACTCAGGTGACGTTTACCAAACAGGCAATTATAAAACATCAACGCGCGCAGCAAATAACAAGGCAACAGCGTCAACAGCAACATCACTATCACCAAACACTGCTTTGGTTGGCAGCACATTGGCCTGCAACTGCCCAATTGAACGCTATTAATTTTTCCAATCAAACCTATCAATTGTATGGTTTGGCTAATACAACTTATGCATTGACTGAACTTATTCAGCAATTAAAACGACTTCCCTACGTGAAGCGTATTGAAGACAGTGATTGGCAAATGAGCAAAACGATGCAGGGACAATTTACCGTACGGGTCCAGTTAATGGAGTCTGAACATGTACAAACATTTTCGTGAGCAAGTGTTTGGATGGCGCGATATTCAAGATTGGTCAATCGGTTATATCGTGGGGTTATTGTTCAGTATTTTTTTTATGACCATGGGCGTAATGTATGTGATGTACTTCAAACAATTTCATCAACGATATCAATTTGCTCAACAGCAGCAGCAACAACAAAGGCAACAATTAGCACAAGCAAACGTGTGGGTACAACAAGTGGATCAATATCAGCAGCAGTATCAACAACAACGACAAATGTTTACGCCATTAATTCCTGTCGACCATACTCAGGTGGCCACGATCTTTGCTCAAATGACGCGATTAAGTAAGCAACACAGCTCCCCGATTATTCAATTGCGGCAACAACACAGTGACCCCTGGAGTATGGTCTTTGAAGTACAAACGACTTTTCAATCATTTTTACAATTGGTACAAGCGTTAAACCAGTTGCCTTATGCATTACAAATGACTCAAATGACATTGGTGCGCAGTCAGGCAGTAACAGATTCTAAATATTTGCGTGGGAAAATGGTGTTGAAAGCATATGTATATGAATAGCATAGGGTTTAAAGTCGTCATAGGCATGGGGTTGATCAGTCTTGGGATGATGAGTGATGCAACAACGCCAAGCGATCCTTTTCAAGCAATTGATATCACTTCATCACACTGGGTGTCACAACCGATGGAACCCGTCAAGCTCGATAGCCAATGGTTTAGCATTGCTTACGCGTCGGCAACCGCGATCGCAGAGTTTTTACAAAAACAAGCGTGGGTAGATAAACAACATATTCAAGCCGATGAACGAACGAATACGATATGGGTGCGTGCCACTTCCCAACAGTTAGCAAATATTGCTATTACCATTGATCAATTGGACATTCGGGTACCACAAGTTCAAATTGCGGCAAATATTGTCGCAGTGAATAAAGATTACTCTCAAATATTAGGAACCCGATTGGGTATTATTAGTCGCAACCTAGCAGAAAATGATGCTAAAATAGCCCCCGCCATAATGAGCAAGACCGATCGTTTGCAACAAGAATTAACCCACCTTGGGGTGGTGAGTCAAGTCAATGGAATGTTGTTGGCTCGATTAGGGAGTCAAATGTTATTGGATTTGGAATTAACTGCGTTGGAACGAGAAGGGCATGGTGAGGTAATTGCTAGTCCAAGGTTAATGACCGCTAATAAACAGACGGCGTCGATTCAAGCAGGAGCTGAAATTCCGTTTGAACATTCCACTTCCAGTGGTGCAACGGCGGTGACTTTTAAGCGTGCGGCATTGAGTATGGAAGTGACGCCGCAGATTACTCCAAACAATGACATTGTGTTGCAGTTAGCGGTGAATCAAGATGCGCCAAGTTCGGTACAGGTGAATGGTGTACCGTTAATTAATACCAAAGCACTGCAAACACAAGTATTGATTGGTAATGGTGAGACTATCGTATTAGGCGGTGTGACGCAGCAGGAAGAAGCACAACGGCAGGAGCGTGTTCCGCTATTGAGTGATTTACCCATAATTGGTCGGTTGTTTATACGACAAGTGACACAATTCAAGCGCGAAGAATTGTTGATCTTTATTACACCGACGATTGTGGAGGAACTAAGGTAGAGAGGTGAAATGAAAGTACACAATATCTTTTTGATAGGGCCAATGGGTGCGGGTAAAAGCACAATTGGGCGAACATTGGCAAAGACTTTGAACTTTGATTTTTATGATTCGGATGAGGAAATTGAACAACGCACTGGTGCGGATATTGCCTGGATTTTTGATTTGGAAGGCGAAGCTGGGTTTCGCAAACGTGAGCAACAAGTAATTGATGATCTTACCCAAATGAGTCGAGTGGTTTTAGCCACCGGGGGTGGGGTGGTGAACCTCCCAGAGAATCGCAATGCATTGGCTGCTCGCGGTACCGTAATTTATTTGCATACATCACTAGCCCAACAATTAGAACGCACTCAACACGATACTCGTCGTCCTTTATTGCAAGCCGATGATGTTGAACATCGATTGGCTAAATTGATTCAAGAACGTGAACCCTTGTATAAAGAAATTTCTGACTTTGAAGTGGATACCGATAATTTATCGGTGAAAGCCGTGGCGAATAAAATCGTCAGCATTTTAGAAAATGATTTATTAGGGTAATTGGGAATAAACGATCGTTATGGAAATACTACACGTCGAGTTGCAACAGCGTCGGTATCCAATTTACATTGGTCAGGATTTGCTGGCTGCCCCCACCTGCTTTAAACCGCACATTGCTGGTAATCAAGTGTTTATTGTTAGTAATGAAACTGTGGCGGATTTATATTTGGCAACATTGTTGCAAAGCTTAACCGATTTTACGGTGGATTATTTATTACTACCCGATGGTGAGCGGTATAAAACATTGACCGTCGTCACGGAAATTTTTGACGACTTATTAGAGCATGAGCATCACCGGTCTACTACGGTGATTGCGTTGGGCGGTGGTGTTATTGGTGATATGGCCGGGTTTGCCGCGGCTTGTTATCAACGTGGAGTGGCATTGATCCAAGTACCAACTACTTTGTTGGCTCAGGTGGATTCATCGGTAGGCGGTAAAACAGGAGTTAACCATTCACTGGGAAAAAATATGATCGGTGCTTTTTATCAACCGCAGACCGTGATCATTGATGTGAATACTTTAACCAGCTTACCGGATCGTCAATACAGTGCTGGATTAGCTGAAGTCATTAAATACGGTTTGTTGGCGGATGCTGAATTTTTAAGCTGGTGCGAGCAGAACATTCAAGCATTGATGGCGCGTGAT
>WLWR01000076.1 GCA_012103495.1 Legionellales bacterium | reverse complement strand
AGTCTCAGTCATTTTCAGTACGCGACTTTCGTATTTTTCGCGCATTGAATCAAATCGTTTTTGGTCTTGATGCTTTGTAATTACCATGTACAACAAAAACAATCCGGCGACACCGTATTCCAGTACGGCTTTTAAAATTGGGTCAGTAATTGGATCCATGTCATTTCCTCTTCTTGCTCTTCCGACATGATGTTTGGCAATATTTCTGGTTTTTTGTTTTAAACTCAAACACGAATCCACACGTTTCACAACGTTTTGTTTTGGAACGCTTTCGTGGTTTGAGCTCTTTTACTTCTTTCTCTTCAACCGGCTCTACCTTTTTTGCAGGTTTTATTTTAATCGCATCGCTAAACTGCAATTTGATAAACATTACTTCTCCAAAAGACGGGGAGAGATTAACCCCTCCCCGTCATCATAACACATCAGGCTACGTATCTGACACCGATAATGTCACCAGCAGACAATCCTGAACCAAATGTAATACGGCCTTTTCCTCCGGCAGTGTTAAGTGCCACGGTATAGCTGTCGCTATCCGAAGCAGCCACACCCAATGCCGTGCAGTTTCGCATAGCCAAACCGTTCTTTGTGACTGAAACAAATTTATCCCAACCCGACGTCAAAGTTTGATTCAAATCGACAGTTGTTTGATTGTTTGAAGCGGTAGCTTCTTCTTGGTATGGTAAAAAACCAAGCTTAACGAATCCAACACCACTGTCTTTAAGTGCAATTTTAGCACCAACGATATCGATACTCGTTCCGTCACAATCAGCATTAACCGTAACTGAAGCGCCCAAAGCAACTGCGCCACCACCTGAAATACCATTCCCAGCGGTAACTGTGACTGAGTTGTTTGCAAGCTTTGAGTTTGCAATGCTACCGGCCAAGTCCGTGTTCGTGATTGAATTACCCAAAGCAAGCTTGCTGTATGCGATGGCTGCTCCTACAGCAATTTGTGGGTTAGAAATTTCTTTTACCTTCAAGCCAGTTGCATCAGCTTCAAGAGTCGATCCGCTCAAAGTGACGGCCCCACCCTTCACTTTGCCAACAGAAGTAATTTGCAAAAGCTTGGAATCTGGAATGCTGCCAGCCAAATCGCCAGCCACGACAGAATTGGTCAAGTCCAGCTTCGAATATTCGATTCCAGCATTAGCGGCAATCATGGTTTTAGCAATTCCACCTGCGTTAATTTTAAGACCGCTGGCATTAACAAACAAACCGCTGCCTGTTGCCAAATCGATTGAAAATGCTTGTGTCGATGAACCGTTGTAAGCGGAACCAGCCAAACCATTGCCTGCCGTAAGATTGTCAAGATTGGTTCCCAAGGCTTTGCCAGAAATCGTGCTGGCGACAAGCTTGTCCAGACCAATGCTGCCACCGAGCATAGCGTTGGTGACTCCACCGGCTTTGATTCTCAGAGTATCGCTTGCAATCTCAATGCTTGAAGCGTCGACTTGGACATTAAGTGTGTTTCCAGATTTTGTTAAACCAGCACCGGCATCGATGTGTCCAGCGCCTGAAAACTGGGTGAACAACAAAGTGTCAGTTCCAACTACTGCGCTTCCCTTGTTGTTCGTGCAGACAAACCCATTGTCTCTGTTAAGAGTACCTTGCTCAACAAAGCAAAATGCACCCGCTTCGTCACTACCAGCGGCAAAATCCGAAGCTCTTGTCCAGCCGTCTGCCGAAGCAATGTAAATACCATTAGCCGCTGACCCCTGGTCCTTGACCAAAACTCTGTCATTTGCCAAAATGCTGACGCCATCCACAGATTGAGTCCCCGACAGAGTGATGCTGCCTGTCGTTGCCGCTTTAACGCTGTCTTTGACATCCAGACCTTGAGCTGAAGAATCAACGTATGCCTTGGTTGCGACATCGGTCGCCGCGCTTGGAGTACCAGCCCACCGAAGGCTTTGACTTCCACCAAAGTGCCAGTTGGCTGCTGTTGTCAAGTCGACGTTTGATGGTGTAATTGTGGCAGCTTTAACCTGCGCTCCTGAAATTTGAATGGCCATTTTTAATGCTCCTGCTTATTAGGCTTTTTGGTATGTAATGAACAAGCTGTCATCGCTTGCCGGTGTCACCGAAATGGTGAAAGTAGTTGAATTGTTTTCTGTTATGTCGCTATCTAACATTCGCAAACCGTTCCAAAAGGCGGTCAGAGAACCAGTTAAATAAGCTTCAGGCATTGTATAAGATGAGTTTGAACCAGTGTTTTGGCTTGTTAAATTTGTTCTACGGATCTTTCTGGCAAGCTCATGCCACGCCGATCCATTGTATAGGTTGAGAGTGTTGGTCGTGACGTTGAAAATCACAAGCCCAGTCGACGGTGATTCTATTGCATTTCTTTGAGCAAGTGTCATCCGTGGCGGAAGGAAACCCTTCGATGTCGACTCTAAGTCCAGCAAGGAACTGGATTCTGGCGTAGTTGTGCCCACACCCAACACAGAAAAGTCTACATCTGCCTGAGTGATCTTTTCGAGGCTTTTCGACCAAAGTCGACGAAGCAATCTCGCGCTTTGCAAGTCGATGCCGTCGCTCATGCTTCAATCACTCTTCCCAAGTTATGGATACTTCCTCGACGTCAAAAGCTCCAGCGCCTTTGTACCAGACATAAATCTTGTCGTTGGTCTTGTTTGCCGTCAAAAAGTCGGCGTTGACAATCACTGTGGCTTTAGTTGGTGTTGCGATTCCGACCGTTGTAGTCCCACCAATCACACCTGCATTGGTTTCTCCAACTATCATTGAATCACCGGCTGCATCCGTCGTTATTCTAAAAAACAAAGTATCGGTAGCTGCTACACCTGACAAGTGAATCGTGATCGACCCCAACCTTCCATTCCAAGGGGCTCCTTCAGGAAACGATCCCATTGTGACTTCATGTCTCTTGAGGGCGTTATAAGCCGCAGCGACTCCCGTTATTTTCGCGGTGTTTCCAACGCGATGATAAAATCTTCCCATTCTTGCCATTGTTTTCTCCTACTCTTTTCCAATGATTTTAGTTGCTTTGCGTACTTTGTCGCCAGCATAGTATTTCAAGATGTCGATTTTGAATTCTGGATCTTGCAATTTTACTGGCGCGTCTGCTCGAATTAACTGCAAAGCCCCTCGCATGATCCTTAACCCACTGTTGTCCTCTGGTGTGCGCCGTCCTTTAGGCCGGTACGTGTCATCACCCTCACCATAGCCGACCACAGCGTAAATGTCCGGTATTTGGCTTGTTATGCCTCGACCTAAACCAACCAAGGTCAATACGTACATGTCCTTCAAATATTGAACGTACCCTTCTTGTGTGCTGAAATGATATTGATTCGACTCTGAAGTCGGGCCAAAAACAGTTTTTCCTTTTCTTCGACGTTCCATGTTTATTTCAATGATGTCGTATCTGTTCAAAGTGTATTCCCAAACATTTTCACCGCCGATTTGTTTCGTCAATAATACAAAATTTATTGGCACCATCGGATATTGTTTGCCCATTTGAAACTTCTGATCAGCTCGAAAAAGATTGGCAATAAACTGTGTCGTTGGAGTTGAATCAGCATTGGAAATAGCATCTACAAGCGTTTGTTTTTCACTATCAAATAAACTGACAATTCCGAATGCAATATCCACCATGCTACCAATTTTTTCGATTGCCGGTATCGATGGTCCCATCGTCCTAAAGTCCTGACCGTCAAAATCAAAATGCTTTGTCAAGAATGGTATGATTAATCGACTTTTTGCTTTGTCATCACCATAAGCCCAAGAATCCAACTTTTGATGATAGTGCATGTTGGCTCGCACCAGTCCACCGTAAGCTTTTGCACCCATACGTCCTTGTAAATATTTCGCAGTCCAATTTAAAGTTTCCGTTTGCATCATGCGATTCCAAGACCAGAATGCAATGAAACGCTGCATCACCGCTCTTTCTTTTGGGCCAAGAGCACCATAATCAAGCATCGATTTTCGTGCGATCATTGCCGCTTCAGCTTTTGAATGACCTCTTTTAAGCGCCTCAATGGCCGCAGCCTCTCTAAAAAAGTTGTCGGTGTTGATTGCAAATCTTGTGAAACTGTTTTCGTTATAAGGCAACCATTTTTTAAAAGTGTTTTTAAGGCGGTGTTCAGGCATGCCATCAGCACCAACCTTGGCCATCCTCAACAATTCCAACCCTTGCTGTTCACCAAACTCTATCTCGTACCTGGTGTGACCTAAATCGTACTCTGTCATGAAATCACGAACGTCTTTTGCTCTCCATTGCTTACCAATCTTGTTTTCAAACAACACATCATTTGGAGACATCTTACTCAATTTCATACGCTGAAAAAGCCAAGAAGTATTGCCCCAAGCATATTGACTGCCTACACTTGCCAGCTTTATAAGGGGTGCCGTCATTATGTTTATTGAGTGGTACGCTATGTTAGGCATTGGCCAACCACCAAGCATACCTTGACTCATTGTTCGGCGTGATGAATCGATCATGTTCATGAAAATGTCTTTTGCAAACGATCCTATGTTCTTGTCATATTTTCTTAAATTGTTGATCTGTGTAGATATTTGAGACGAATTCGCCATATCCATCATGGCGTCGACGCCTTCGATTAAATCCTTTTGATATGCCAAGGCCTGATCGTTTTTCATGCTCCTAAACATCGGCATGTTTTCCATCAAATCCCAAGCAATATCGTCTTGCACTACAGCACCGTTTTGACGAAAGAAGTTTTTCATTTGCTGGAAGGTCTCGCCAACTAAAGTTACTGTGGCTGGATTTTTTACAGTGTACCCTTGTGGTGTGATTCCCAAGATATTGTCTTCGATTTCTCGGTAAAATCCACGCACCCCTTTTTGGTCAGGTGTTTGTTTTACACCATTGACAAACTTTCGCCAATCAGCTTCAACCGCTCTTCTGATTTCTTTAGCGTCAGGAATTTCACCGTGTGTTTCCAAATAACGAACGTATTCTACGCTGGCGCCTTCAGATGGTTCTTTAGGTTTTAACCCTAATTTTTGCATTTTTTGTGTTTTCCATGCATCGTCTTGTGCGTCAATTGCGTCTATCAACTTTTTGCCAAACACATCAACTTCATCTTTCATTGTTTCAACGACTTCAATAAACCAATCTCTGATGTGGTTCATACTTGTAGCCAAATCCGGGTTCGTCGTACCTGTCATTGCAAACCGATCACTTGTCCATCGCATTAAATCCAAACGCTTGCTTGCTGTTGCCGTGCGTAAAATCGACTCATGTTTCTTTGCCATCAAATCTGCAAACTCATCTGCGAAATCAGGAAGCACAATGCCAATCTTTTGTTGCATTCGTTCGGCAAATCGCTTGTAATTGTTTCTTACGATAAGCATGTCAGCTTCGATGTTTACTCTGGATGGGTGTGGCAATAGATCAACCACATCACTTGAGCCTCTATCTGTAAACTCATCGAAAACCTGTCGCATAAACGCGCTTCGTCTAACTCTCAACGTGTAATCCATGAGAGGCATAGCGTATGCTTTTGCTCCCCATGTCGTTCTGAGTCCCGGTAAATTGAACGCTGGTATTTCATCGGGCATTTTTGATAATGGTATCTTGTGTTCTTTGCGTTTCATCAAGCTTGACCATTTTGTGCTCACTTCTTTTGTTGGCGTGTAGCCGGGGATTGTTCGTACACCGCCCAGCAAATCATCAATGTCATCAGTTATGTCAACCATGTTTTTCAATGAAACATCTCTAACCGTAGATGCTCTGGCCATTGTTATGCCCAGCTCACGTTCACCAGTCATCGCTTGTCGTTCAATCAACCGGCTTCGATACCCCTTTCGCTTGATCTGATTTAAAAAATTGCGAGTCCCTTTCCCTTTTTCGGATTGGATCAATTTGAACCGTTCAGGCCCATACCACATTTTTAAAATGTCTTCCCATGCTTCGCTTTTTGGCAGATACAAAACATAATCTTCATACATGTTTTTCAACGCCTGGTCCATCAAATCGAAGTATGCAATGTCTTTACTGTCTGGCATGTCTGCAATTAATGAATCAAAGTTTTTAATCATTGTGATCATTTCGGCTCGAGACAAGTCAGCGGTTTTTATCCCTCTGTCAATCAAGATGTTTTCAACAGCGTCGATGCCGCCCAAGTGCTGGACAATCATTTCATCTCTGTAAAACGCCTTCATTTGATTGGCGTATGCGTCACCTTCCATTGCTCTGACATACATATAATATGAGCTGTCTTCAATTGCGCCGGGTACAGCATCGCTTTTAATAAAGTTATTGGTTCTGACTTGATCGGCTCTTGTCAAAACCTGTGCGCGTGTCGTGTTCCATGCATCTCGAACCAGCACTTGAAACGCTTTAGAGCCTGCATCTTCTTTTGTTGCAAGGCCCTCATCGATCAGTTGTTTGCTTACGCGACCCAAGTCGGCTTTGTAATGATCCCATATTTTTGGTATGTTTTTTTCAATCATGGACATCATTTCTTTAATTTCGATGCTCTCTGATATTTGGAGTTTTGGCATACCCAAATCAGGCTTCCATTTTCCAAACGTGCCTCTGGAAATCCATTCTTTAGCTTTGTCAAAACTCATTGCAGCGCGGGTGATGTCTTTAAGATTTATTTCGATAAATGCCGCTAATGCCGCACCAGGAACACCCCCTGCTAATGCTCCTACAACTAAACCCGCCGTACCCCTCGGAACATATTTCTTTTCTTCCCACATCGGGCCACGCAAATATTCTGGCTTTGCAGATGACGCATAAGCCTTTCCAGCTTGCGAGATTTTCATGCCATCAAGGTGTTTAATAGCCAAATGCCCTTTTACTGCGTCCTCGGCCCAGACCAAAGTTTGTTGCGACATGTTGTTTTGCAGTATCTCTTCCAATGCTTTTTTGTGCGAATTGCTACGCAAGATCGTCGAATACCCGACTTGATCGATGTAAATTTGAGCTAATTCGCCCTTGGTTTCATTTACCTTGGATGGCGCACCTTTCAAATATGCGATTGTCCCATCTTTTGAAAACTCCAAGTTTTTGCCGAGCAATCGATTGAATTCACTGTTGTATTTCTTGTTCGCTTTTGACGCACGCCCCAACTTTCCCATTGGAACCAACACTTTTTTTGAAGCCAACACCATGTTTGGGTACGGATTGAAATGCAACAAAGCCTCTGAGAGCTCCTTTGACAAGGCCGACCCCAGACCACGATTGAAATCCATAATATCCGCGTCTTGCAGCGATGCGAACACCTTGTTTTCTTTAGATAACTTTTCCATTGTTTTGGCATTTTTTGATGCTTGGACGTAACTTTTTAAATACCCTCTGAATGTTTTTTCAGTCAAATCACCATCGACCAACATTCTCGAAAGTCTTGCTTTGAATGTCTCTGTCTGAACATCATCCAATAATTTTGGCAATGGAGTTTGTCTTGGGTCTCCATCAAGCTTGAATCGGTTTTTTATCCGTAGCTTCATGGCGCTTTCGGCTTTGTTGATCATCGAAGCTATGACTGGTTCTTTTTTTCCAGCAAGAGCAAGATCATCTATTTTAGCATCGATGTGCCGCTGCAATGCCCCTCTTGTCGGTTTTGCCCCTTTTTGTCGTTTAATGTTGTTAAGAAAAACTTCGACTTCAAGGTTTTTTCCACCGTTCATGGCTTTCATTGTGTCTATTTGGTCTTTTGGCAAGACATCAGTCCAATTCATGACATCATCTGTCTCATGCAAATACACTTTTGTCGTGTACAAACTTG
>WLWR01000075.1 GCA_012103495.1 Legionellales bacterium | reverse complement strand
ATTGCTGATCAGATAATTGATGTGGAACCACTTGACGCATATTGATGAGTATTAATGAGCGACGATACGGTACCATCCAATACAAGAACTTTCCCAACCAACTTGGTTGCAATTGATCAATATAGGTTTGAATCGACGACATCAAGTCACCGCTTTCATTAATAAGCTGGCATTCAAACTGCCAAACCCTCTGGAGATTACCAGGCCTAAAGAAGATTGCGGTGTTTGTGTCTCGGCACTCACTGCCAAGCCTGCACAATCTTTAGCGGGAGTTGTTAAAGTCGCAATGCCAGGAACAACTTGCTCGCGCAATGCCAACAAAGTCATAATGGTATCAATGACGCCAGAAGCCGCCAACGTATGCCCCAGCGCCCATTTAAATGCCGTCACTGGCAACGCCTGCGAACTAAATAGCTGGGTCAAAGCCGCCGCTTCGGTCGCATCGGACTTTTTATTACCATTCCCATGAGCCGTCACCATCCCAACATCTCTTTGGCCTACCTGTGCTTGATCCAACGTTTGTTGCAGACAACGCACTAATTCATTTGCTTCGTCACTCAGTGATAACACCCCTTGGGCTTCGCAGGTGCTACTACCTGCTAAAATCTCACCGTAAATCGTAGCCTGACGTTGCAATGCTGCTTGTTTGGTTTCCAATACCAAAGCACCGGCACCTTCACCTAATACAGTACCATCGCGTTGTTGATCAAAAGATTTTATCGCCTGAGAAGATAGCAATCCTGAATTGCCATAATAAAACATGCCTTGCGGTTCGAACGCCACGTCATAACCGACCACCACCGCTCGATCAATGTGACCAGCTTGTAAATAATATTGTGCGAGTAAAATCGCTTGCAATCCACTGACTCCATGATTGGTGACATTGTGATTACTGCCTCTTAATTCATACTGCATCGCCGTATAGGCCAACACATTGTTGGGCAAAATTCGCAACAACCACATGGGATGCACTTCATCAAATAAATACTTGGCAAACTGTGCCATGTCTCCCTGCGCTTTGGATAACAACGACATGAAATCATATTGCTGATTGAATTTATTACCGGGTGAACCGACAAAAACGCCGGTGCGATCATTGAATTCACGCGCGTCTTCTAATTGTTGTCGAGCCGTTAACAATTCACTGTGTTGCAACGCTTGCTTGACCGCGCCCAAACCAATGGTATCGTGACGTGAAATTAATTTTAAAATTTTACGATCTTCCACCATTTGGCGCGGTTGATAATCAGCCAACTCAGCCGCCATTGGGTAATCCCAATCGCTGGTATCCCACTGTGAAATCGGCCGGACACCCGAGCGTCCATCTTTAATGGCTTGCCAAGTCGCCATCGCTTGACTGGCCAGCGCCGTCGTACAACCAAATCCAGTGATCACAATGGGAGTGCTCATGATGATTCTCCTGCTCGCATGACAACACAGCTATTGGTACCACCAAATCCAAATGAATTGGAAATCGCCACCTTCACCGGCCATTCACGAGGCCCACCCACCACATAATCCAAATCACACTCCGGATCGGGCGTGGTTAAGTTCGCCGTCATCGGAATATGTTGATGATGAATTGCCAACGCCATAATAGCGCCTTCCAAAGCACCTGCCGCAGCAATTAAATGTCCCGTTAAACTTTTGGTAGAACTGGTAGGAATCTGATACGCTCGTTCGCCAAACACTGCTTTGATCGCATTGGTTTCACTCAAATCATTCATTTTGGTTGACGTGCCATGCGCATTAATATAGTTAACTTGATCAGCCGATTCACCCGCATCCATCAGTGCCGTTTTAATAGCTTGGATCGGACCGTCCCCATCCGGTGGCGAATCAGTAATGCGATAAGCACTCAATGAATTGCCTTCCCCGGCCAATTCTGCATAAATCCTAGCACCACGCGCCACTGCTCGCTGCCAATCTTCTAAAACTAAAAACGCTGCACCTTCCCCTAAAATAAAACCATCGCGTGTGTAATCAAAAGGACGACTGGCACTGGCATCATTAGTGCTGGACAAAGCACCCAATAAACAGAAACTCGCCAAACCAAAAGGGTTAATCATGGAATCAAAACCACCGGCCAATGCATAATCAATTTCGCCTCGACGCAGAGCTTGCAACGCCACGCCCAAGGCTTGTCCACCTGAAGCGCAAGCCGTGTGCACGGAAGTGGTTAATCCACGAATTTGATGTCGCGCGGCGATCAATCCCAAACCACTGTTGGCGGTAGTTTTTGCAAAATCACTTAGTCGAAAGAACTCTCGATTCATCTGCCCCAATTGCGTTTGCCGAATCTCATTTCCCGTACAATAGTGTTGATGAAACCGTTCCCAATATTCATAATCGGCAGTCATCATCCCACTGCCGGCAACCAACCCCCAACGTTCCCCTGTAGTTTGCGTGGGGTGAATACCGGCGTCTTCCAGCGCTTGCTCAGCGGCAACCAAGCCAAATTTGACGAAGGACACTGCGTGTTTCAATGATTTGTCTGATTTCAATAATTGCTGGGCATCAAATTGTTTGACTTGCGCCGCCACATGGGTTGGGAAATGACTGGCATCAAACGTATGAATATCAGCAATGCCACTTTGACGCCCAAGCAGCGCTTGCCACGTTTGTTGAGCATTGTTTCCTAATGGTGTCACCATGCCAATGCCGGTGACAGCGACTTTACGCTGATTGTGTGTTTGCATCATGAAAAATTACCTCTAAACCACAAACCGTCCGGGTATCCACTTGATTGACAATTTGCAAAACGATTTGATCGTTGTGTTGCGCTTTCAATTTGATCACCGTGGTCACGGTCGTCTCTGGTGCAATGAAATTACGCATTTTTATTTTACGCAACTGATAAGGAACCAACGATGAACCTATTGACGGTTGCCACTCCATTAACCATTGTTGCGCCAATGCCAAATTAGCACTTAACAGCATGGTCAATGGCAACACTGGTTTACGGGGAAAATGCTCGGCAAAATAAGCCGCTTTCGCTGGAATGTATTTGGTTGCAATCACTTGCACTCCCGGCTGCCAATCAACCATTTGATCATAACGAATCAATGCACAAGGCGAAGGCAATGATGTTTGCATATCTTCTACCCACGGGGTTTGTGCGTTGGATAACTCGATAAATAATTGTTGCATCCGTTGTGGGTCATTAAACTCCGTCATTGGCAACATCGGACCGATCGCATGATCAATGGCTAAAATTTTACGTCCATCCACCGTCGCCACACTGTGGTAATCAATCGCTTGTTCATCCCAAGTCACAATCTCAGTGGTCAAGGTAATCAAGTCCCCTACATACGCATCGTCGTAAATGGTCACTTGATCCACCACACCTGCCACCGGTCGATACTGAAATTGGCTGGCATGCATCACACTCCAAGCACCCAATTGACCCAAGGCTTCACCAACCACCGCCGGTAATAAGGCTGGATGATTAGCACGCCCAATGGTTAAATACAATTCGTCAGGACGCACAAGTTTGCATCCGCAGATCCGTTGACCGGTGGTATGTTCTTGGATTTGATCGACAAATAGATAACTCAACGCATGGCTCCTAATCGCTTGGGCACTATGATATGACAACGATGCAAACAAATTCCTGCGTCACTTCCAACATGACCGATGATGAAACCTCTTTGATGCCAGTAAACCCACTACACTGCTTGCGATGCTGCCTTTTGTTGTGCATCGATAATGACTTTGCAAAATGTTTCCACCGTAAATAGGCTGGGAATTTCACTGATTTTCAATGTATTTGGAAATTGATCGGCAGGTAATTCAGTAAAGTATTCACGTAACGCTTGCATGCCACGTTCTGTCACCATGCCATTTTCTTCAAACTCTTGTTCTGACAATGAACCACGGGCATTTTTTTCAAGTTGGCCACGCGGAATTTTAATATCGAATTCTTTTTCTAATTGAAACACCAAATCTAAAAAATCAATGGATTCTGCGCCTAAATCAGCAATCAAACGTTTATCCAATGCGACTTGCTCTTCCTCAATAAATAAAACATCGACTAAAATTTGTTTTACTTTTGGATAGACACTTTCCACATTCATGTTCCCACCACCTTTTAACGTTGGTTAATTATTGGACAATTACGGCACGCTATTATACCCAAGTTTCTGACAAACTACTAGGCTATCTGTCCCATTCATCAAGCGGTTGTCAACCCTTAACGTAGCGCTATAATGAAAGCCAATTTATCTTACCTATCAGAGCTCCCAAATGGCCCAACCCTCTTTTGAAACAGTAACCATTGATTCTCTCGTCGGACGACTTGCCATCACTGCTTGTGATGATCAGATTGTTGGCTGTGATTGGGCAACGTATTCTGCCGCCACCAAACCCACTGCCCCCGTGTTACAACAGGCGGTGGCTCAATTAACCGAATATTTTAACGGTGAGCGCACCACATTTACCCTACCATTGGCACCGACAGGTACCCCATTTCAGCAAACTGTTTGGCAAACATTACAAACCATCCCATATGGCATCACTTGGAGTTATCAACAATTGGCGCAAGCCATTGGCAATTCCAACGCATCACGTGCGGTGGGCAGCGCCAATGGTAAAAATCCTATTTCCATCATTATTCCTTGTCATCGAGTGATTCGAGCCAGTGGCAACTTGGGCGGTTACGCTGGCGGCTTGGATAAAAAAACACGTTTGCTGACGTTAGAAGGGTGCACATCATTTTCCAATAATGATGACGGCTAAATTCATTTCTTGAACCTTTGACTTAACCCAATGTCGAATATCCTGCATCGACAAAAATGGTTTGACCTTTAATCATTTCAGCCTCAGGTTGGCACAGTAAATAAATCACATTGGCCACATCGTCAGCGGTTAACGCTCGCTCACTCAGTGATCGTGATTGAAATTCATCCAACAGTTGTTCGCGATTGGGAAAATGTTTCAATGCATCGGTATCGATCACGCCAGCAGAAATGGTATTGACGTTGATGCCATCGACCGCCAGTTCCAAACTCAGTGATCGCACCAAGGCTTCCAGTGCCGCTTTGGAAGCACCAATAAATGCATAATTGGGAATGGCTCGACCAGCCCCCAAACTGGACAAGGCAAATACACGACTGCCACGCGGCATCATCGGCTTGGCTTGTTGCACCAATAAATTCAAAGCCAGCGCATTGGTTTCCAAGCACCAGCGCCAATGTTTCAACGTCATTTTCAATGCCGGTTTGAGTACCCCACTGGCAGCGTTACTAATTAAAAAATCCAATCGTTGATGTCGCTCACCAATCGCTTCAAACAGTGATTTCACCGAAGCCGGATCCGCCACATTGGCTTGAATCGCCCACGCGTTGACTTGATACTGTTGCTGTAATTGCTGACACAAAGCGTCGGCCACGTCTGAACTATTAAAATAGTTAATAACGACATCACAGCCGGCTTGCGCCAATTTCAAAGCTGTCGCCCGCCCAATGCCACGCGCACCACCTGAAATCAATGCTGTTTTACCCGCCAATGTTTGCTGATTCATGATGATGGTTCCTCAAAAATTTATCAATAACATCGTTGCTTTACTATACCCTGTATTTAAACGATACTAGGGCGTGTTGACAATTCGCCCTAGCCCAACAACGATATGAAATATTTGGGGAGGATAACGCAAAATATCTTATCTTACTATCCCTAACCCATTGCAAACTTAAAATTCGCCTCTTCAAGCACGATAGGATATTACATTACTCGACGTAAGCTTCGATACGATTTACTCTGAAGGCACTGATCCATTTGTTGAGACACTCAACGTTCGTGGCATTTTAATGGAAGAGCCTGAACTTAAATTCAAATTATCTTGATGATCAAAAGTAATTTTAGAGTCGCGTATTTTAGATCTTATTGGTTCGATAGATTTTCGAATAAATTCTGCTGCTTTTTTACCAGCATAGATAACAGAACATTCATTACGAACAAAGTGACCCGATCTTGCTGCAGATAACCAATTGAAAGACCCTTCAATAATTATGTCATGATCAATGGTAATAATTTTCGAGTGTACATTATTGACTAAATAAACCGTTGCACCTGCTTTTTCTAATATGGATTTGGCCTGATTAAACTCTTGCAGGTTGCTTTTATTTAAAGTGGGGTCAGTATAGATATAAATGTTGGTATTCAGTGAGTATTGCTCAATTAAATCGACAACACCATCGACTTCAATGGCATGCATCCTCAAGAAAGGAGATACAATATTCAGCTCATATTGCGCTTTTTTAAATGATCGTTTAAGTGCTTTTTGATGTTTTTTAAGTGTGGTAATTTGCCAAATTTTATCACCGTCTTGCGTCCTCAAAGCATTAAATTTAGGTTGAGTAATATTCGTAATTTCATTTTCTTCTTTTTCAAATAAATATGTTGCTAACAATGAAGAGGGTAATCCGATTTTGTCAAGCTGGAATATATCCATATCACCAAACACAAGAAAAGAACGTTGTGCACGTGAAACTGCCACATTCAACATATTTGGGGATTTATCAAAAAAATGAGTAATTTGTTTTTCATCTTCGGTACAAACAGAAGAAAAAATAATAATTGGTTTTTCAGCACCCTGTAAAGAATGAATAGTCCCTACTTTTTCGAGGATTAAATTATGTTGATACAATAGTTTTCTAATCATACTGCCTTGTGCTGCGTAAGGTGTAATAATACCCACACACTCATCCATATTTTCTGTTTCACAGCTGCTTAATATTTCTTGTTTATTTTTTAACAGCCAAGCAACAATGGTTTCTGCTTCTGGTTTATTAACTCGACTAGATCCTAGTTTTTCTTCATATCCTTTGATATGAGCGTATCCCATGCGAGGATAAGGAGAATATTTCTCTACAGCCAGTGGCTGTAACTGATTGTCATAACACAGAGAATTACAGTAATTAATAATTTCTTTTGCACAACGGCGATGTTCGGTAAGCAGCATACCAGGCACAGCATGCCCTTCCAAATGATGCGGTGTTTTTCGTTGACCAAGGGTCATTAAATTACCATAAGCATGTGCTGTTTCAGGATCGCCAGAACAGAGAATCCCCATTTTTTTCATGACTTCATAGTCATGCGCATCTTTGCATAAACCATATTTCTTAGCATTAGCCAAATCTATGCCTTCCGTTAACGTATAGATAGGTTCTATTTGTTTGGTGTCACCTACTAATAAAACCTTTTTGGCAGTGGATATCATGGCACCAGCAATGGCTGGCATGACTTGCCCTGCTTCATCAATAATCAATAGGTCAATAAAGTCAGTTAAAGTTTTAAACGATTGTGAATCAGCTTTATATTGAAAAAATCCAGGACCTGAATGCAAAGTCGTTACAAAGCATGGTGTTAACATTGCTTGGATTTGCCAGAATTTTTTTCTATCAGAAAAATGACTTTTTAAAGAGTTTAATCCTTCGCTTTCTAGTAGCCAAGTAACTTCCCAATAATGAGTTGCCAATGTGAATAATTCATACCGCAAGGTTTGATCGAGACTTGCAAGTATATTAGTCGAAGAAGAAAAATTAAAAATATCTTCTGTTGAAATTTGAAACCCTAATTGTTTCTCCAAATCAGCCCTCTCTTGATCAAATCGAGCATATTTTTCTTTCATCGATTGTAATTGATTAGCATCTTCTTTAAGTTGTTTAATCTCAACCTCTCTTTCTAAGATTAATTTGGTTAAGGTCTCCTCTGTTTCTTTCAAATCGCTCGTTGCTGTAGAAAATATTTCTGAGTATTGAGAAGTGAATAATCTAACTCGATCATCTAACAATGATTTTCCCGAAGAAGTCCATTTACAGCACTTTCCTAAAACAACGATCTAATACCCTGCA
>WLWR01000074.1 GCA_012103495.1 Legionellales bacterium | reverse complement strand
GATGCTGCACAGCGTGTCGCACAACAAGTTGGCATTGATCGAGTGATTGCTGGGGTGTTACCGCAAGACAAAGCGCAACATGTGCAGCAACTGCAGCAAGGTGGTGAGCGGGTGGGCATGGTTGGTGATGGGATCAACGATGCGCCGGCTTTGGCGCAAGCGCATGTGGGATTTGCCATTGGTGCAGGGACCGATATCGCCATCGAAAGCGCGGACATGACATTGATGGGCAGTTCACTGATGGGAGTGATTGCGGCCCAACAAATTTCACAAGCCACCATTGGCAATATTAAACAGAATTTATGGGGTGCGTTTTTATATAATGGATTGAGCATTCCGATTGCCGCCGGTATTTTATATCCGATAATTGGATTATTATTAAATCCGATCATCGCGGGGATGGCGATGGCACTGTCTTCGCTGACGGTGGTTAGCAATGCCAATCGATTACGCTGGTTAAATGTTAAAGCAATGGGAGTGACGCATGTTCGTTGATGCATGGGTGATCAATGTTGGCGGATTGTCGCTCATTGGATGGATTGGCTGGTGGTTTTTGCTGGCAAAACCCAAAACAGTGAGAGTAGACAATCAAGAGATTGAAATTATTGTTCGTGATGGGGTTTATCATCCTGCTGTCATTCAAGCATCCGCGCAACAACCGTTGACGCTGCGTTTCGTGCGTCAAGACCCTTCGCCGTGTGCGCAGATTGTTAGATTTGAAACATTGGACATCAGTGCCACATTGCCGGTTAATCAACCGTATGTGATTCATGTACCACCGCAACCGCCGGGACGTTATTCTTTTACCTGCCAAATGGGAATGTATCGCGGGGAATTGATACTATCGGCTGGGTGATGGATGTTTTGATGAAACGTTACAACCGCCAATTACCGGTGATTGGTCTTGAGGGACAACAACGATTGCAACAAGCTCGAATTTTGTGTGTTGGTGCCGGTGGCTTGGGTTCACCTGCGTTGCTGTATTTGACTAGTTGCGGGGTGGGCACGATTGACATTGTTGATGATGATCATGTTGAATTGTCCAATTTGCAACGTCAGATTTTGTTTAAAGAAACCGACATAGGCGCGTCAAAAAGTGCGGTGGCTTGTGAACGGTTGCGGCAATTAAATTCCACCATCCACTTAAATTCATATCCACATCGGTTAACCGAACAAAATGCCAAGACATTGATTCAGGCACACGATGTGGTATTGGATTGTTCGGATAATTTCACCACTCGCTATCTTCTCAATCGGGTGTGTCGTCAAAGGGGCACTCCGTTGGTGTCGGCCAGTATTTTGCAATTTGAAGCACAAGTCAGTGTGTTTAATTATCAAGGTGGGCCGTGTCTGGAATGCCTGTATCCAGCACCACCAACCGCCGATCAAGCGCCCACTTGCGATGCTGCCGGTGTGTTGGGAGTGGTTCCGGGCATCGCTGGTGGGCTGCAAGCGTTGGAAGCGGTTAAAATCATTTTACAACGAGGTGATGTTCTGGCTGGAAAATTACTATGCATTGATGGATTGACAATGATGTTTTCTCAGTTTAATTTTGCCAGAAGTACAACCTGTACCCTTGACTCATGCAGTCAGATTGATCCAACGGAGGCTACCATGCTTGTAAATGACTCTATTCCCCAAATTGAACCGATTGAATTTGCTAAACAATCGGATAAGTATTTCTTATTGGATGTGCGTGAAGCGCATGAAAAAGAAATTTGTGATATAGGTGGTCCATTGATTCCATTGAAAACATTGACCGAACATTTGGATCAATTGCCAAAAGATCAAACGCTGGTGGTGTATTGTCGCAGTGGTGGTCGCAGTGCGAAAGCCACGGAATTGTTATTGGATCATGGTTTTAATGTATTGAATTTAACCGGCGGCATTTTGCGATGGATTGATGAAGTGGATAGTTCGCTGGAGAAATATTAATTGCTGTTATGACTGCTTCATTGTCTACTTTAGAAATTGCGCGCCTCACCCGCCAAATCGATTTGCCGGAAATCGGTCTTGCTGGTCAGCAACAATTAAAAAATGCGACCGTCGCTATTTCGCGGGTGGGCGGTGTGGGTGGTACCGTGGCAGCGGCGCTTGCCCGGGCGGGCATTGGGCATTTGATCATTGTCCATGGTGGCAAGGTCGATGCGCAATATTTAAATCGTTGGCAATTGGCGACCGCTGCGGATCAAGATCAAGTGACCGTGGATGTGTTTGGCAAACATTTACGGCAAATCAATCCCACCATGCAAATTACCTCTTATCATGAAAACATCAGCCCGGCACGTGCTCCTATTTTATTGGCGTCCGCCGATGTGATCGTTGATGGTGCGCCGTTGTTTGAAGAACGTTATGCAATCAATGCCGCTGCTATTGCGCAACGCACTCCGCTGGTGTCGGGGGCCATGTATGGACATGAAGGGTATGTGACGACCATTATTGCTGGGCAAACACCGTGCTTGGCGTGTTTGTATCCGCACAAACCGGATTATTGGGTGGATCATCAAGTGTTTCCGGTGTTGGGAGCGTGCCCGGGGATGATCGGTTCTTTGATGGCGATGGAAGTGATTAAATTGATCGTTGGGTTTGGCCAACTGTTAACCCGGCGATTATGGCACATGAATTTACTGACTTATGACATGAACTTATTGACGGTTGAACGCAATCGTCACTGTACGGTGTGCGCCACCGTCGAGGAAATCCCATGATTAATATTTATTTACCGTATCGTTTGGGGCAGCAAATAGAACATCACGATCCCATCGCTGTGTCGGCGACCACCATCAAAACCGCGTTGCAACAATTGTTGCGACAATATCCGCAATTGGATTCGTCAATCTGGGTTGATGCCCGCACACAACAGTTGACGGGTTATACCCAATTGTTTGTCAATCAACAACAAGTCACAGATTTAGATGCCCAATTGCAAGCCGGTGATCAATTGCATTTGGTGCAGGCCATGGCGGGTGGTTGACAACCTTTTCACCGTGGGCAAGCAGCGGTATGAGTTTTATTCTGAGCAGAGCGGTGCAAGGGCCCTAAATTTTTAGTTAATATTACCTTAATGTTTTTTTGCTACCGTGATTCAATCGTGTTTGCCAATAGCGTTAGACATATTGGTGAGTTGTGAAAAAGTTAACGAGAATGAGGAGATTTTATAATGGGTAGTGGCGTAAGCGCTGAAGATCAAGAGAGAATGACTTTATTAGGTCCCAGAAATCCCAGTAGAGAGGACAAATCTGAAAATCCTCCTCTCTCTGCAGGACGGTTAGCGACTGATGGTACTCCTCCTCCCTATGCACGACATGAGGAAGAAAATAGAGATACAATGGTGGATGAAACAACGAAACTTTTAGATACTGCTAGCGATAAGGACTCTATTCTCGACACTGATGCAAAAGAAGTAGACGGTTTATCACAGACATCAACAAGCAAAACATTTCTCCAAACAGCAAAAGCCATCGCGCCATATGTCGTTGGCGCTATTGTTGTTGTTGGCTTGGTTGCCGCTATCACTGGTTTTGCAGGAATGGGTGGATTCGGTATTGCTTTGGCGGCTATTAAGTTTTTGGGAGTTGCTCCTTCCGCTATTATGCCGACTGCTATTGGGTTAGCCTTTGGCGGTAGTCTTGTTACTTTGGGAGCCAGTGGTGGGTATGGTTTGTTTAAAAAAGTAGCTGATATAGAAGTAACACCAGAGGATGATTCTGCTCGTGAATTTCCTCACAATTCCCCTCTTATGGTGTAATTCACAGGGGGATCACGTGCTTAATTCTATTTTATAGAGTGTCTTCTTTTGAGGAATAATGTTATGGCGACATCCAGTAAAACGCATCCCACTGGCGAGCTGGCGATTCAAACCATTGCCATGCCGGCTGACACCAATGCCAATGGTGATATTTTTGGCGGTTGGTTGGTTTCACAAATGGATTTGGCGGCCGGGGTGATTGCCAAACAACGTGCTGGCGGTCGAGTGACTACGGTGGCGATTGAATCGATGGTATTTCATCAACCGGTGGGGGTGGGTGACATTGTTTGTTGCTACGCAGATCTGATCCGCGTGGGGCGCACCTCGATGACCATCGACATTGAAGTATGGACCATTGCTGCATTAACTCATTCTCGTCAACAGGTCACCGGAGGTCGGTTTATTTACGTTGCCATTGATGAACAAGGCAAACCCAGAGCCATCACCGAGTAATCTGCACGCAAAGCCCAATTTCCCCGGTGCGTCTGCGTCAAAGCTGGTTGTTCCCCGAGATTTAAAATTTTGGTGAATAGATACAAATCAGGGCGATTCGCGTGATGGCGCACGCGCCAGACTGGAATGATGCATAATCCAATACAATCCGGCGATCAACACGCCCCCAATCAAGGTGGCAAAAGCCCAAGTGATGCCAGACACGAGCCAGGGTTTGATGCCCAATTTGGTGAGTTGTCCCGCGTCTTTAGCAACGGCACCAGCAAAAATAATATGCAGCAAGCCGTTAATCACCATCAGCAAAATGTTCAAAGTGGCGATTTGTTCGGACAATTGATTGAGTAATAATTCCATTATTGAGTCACTCCACATAATTGATGAATATTGACCGCTGAAACTCGATTGAAAATCACTTGTAAAATGTCGGCGAACCATTGACGTTCTTGCAAACACAAATTTACATCCAAAGAGTGCGCGTAATTTTGCAAACTGTTGGCGGCGTCACACGCTTTTTGTATCCCAGTGCGCGTGCGCGGTAAAATTGATGCGGCCCGTTGTGCCAACATCAGTTGTTCCACGTGCTCTGCCGATAATTCTTCTTGTTGGACGGCGCTGATTAAGTTGAAGTTATCATTGGCAGCGACTTGACGTCCCAATTGTTGGCGAAATTGCCGTAATTTTGAGGTGATGGATTGATGCCAAATGGCGATCAGTTGTTCCAGTTTGGTAAAATCGGTGGTTTGCAATCGACCGCGCCCATTGGCGGCCAACCAGCAGCCAAATAAAATGATGTTTACATTCATATCCAAGTGGTCTTGCAAATTCAAACAAGCTGATTTAAGCGAGCGGTCTTGATATACCAAACAAGAAAAGCGCCAAAAAGGGTGCTCAGGAAAGGGGTCGGTCATGGAAATAGAATGACTCATGATCAGCCTATGTTATTTAAATTTGCCCCATTATAAGCGGGTCTACAAATTTTATCACCTCACATTCATGCGGGTAAAACCACTGCTTGCCAAATTTGCAAATTAGTATAGCCTTTACCCAAAATCATCTTGATTACACCATAATAGAACTATTGATATAAATGAAAAGGTAAGTTGTTACATGAAGGTCCCAAGCATTGAGCAAGTGCCGCATTTCACCACCGCAATGACCGGCCCGTTACTGGATTTAGAGCGTATTTTTTTAACTCATCAAATTAAGATCGAAGCGTGGTTTCGTCAGCAATGGCTGCAAACGCCTCCCAATGTGACTTGCTCCGTGGATTTACGCAATGCCGGTTATAAATTAGCGCCGGTGGATACCAATTTATTTCCGGCTGGATTTAATAATTTGAATCGGGATTTTTTACCACTGTGCATTCAGGCTGCGCAAACGGTGCTTGAACAATTTCACTCTGGCTGTCGGAATATTTTGCTGCTGCCAGAAGAGCAGAGTAAAAATCCACATTATTGGGAAAGTGTGGCAACTTTGCAGGAAATTCTCAGCAAAAGCGGTTATGCAGTGCGCCTGGGATCTTGGTCTGAACAACTTACCCAGCCTCAATCCATTCCACTGCCAGATGGACGTCAATTGTTGGTGGAGCCGATTGTCCGCGACCAACAGCGTATTTATGTGAATGATTTTTGTCCGTGCTTGGTGTTGCTTAACAATGATTTATCTACGGGCATTCCGGATATTTTGCAAAACATTGAGCAGCCGATTCAACCCACTTTGGCATTGGGATGGGCGCAACGATTTAAATCAAATCATTTCAATGATTATCAACAAGTCAGTCAACAGTTTGCTGCGTTGTTGGACATTGATCCTTGGTTGTTGGCGCCGGAATTTACTCATTGCGGTCTTGTCAATTTTGTCACCGGTGAGGGGGAAGATTGTTTGCATCAACAATGTGAACAATTGTTGGCTAAGATTCAGCAAAAATACGATCAATTACACATCAAAGAGCCGCCATTCATTGTGGTAAAAGCCGACAGTGGTACGTATGGTATGGGGGTGATGATGATCACCGAGCCTGAACAAATTACTCATTTAAATCGCAAACAACGGCGGCGTATGACGCAAACCAAAGGCAGTCAACCGATCAACCGAGTGATTATTCAAGAAGGTGTTTACACTCACGAAACTTGGAATAATGCTGTGGCTGAGCCGGTAGTGTATTTGATTGGTCAGTACGTGGTGGGTGGTTTTTATCGGGTGCATACGGGTAAGACTCAACGCGATAATTTGAATGCGCCAGGCATGCATTTTGAACCGCTGGCCTTTGGTGAAGCGTGTAATGTGCCAGAACCTTTCACTCAGCAATATACCACTACCAATCGGTTTTACATTTATGGGGTTATGGCTCGATTGGCAGCCCTGGCAGCCGCCAGAGAATTGCAACAAGTGGCGTTATCCTCATGAATATTCAATTGGGTGTGGTGATGGATTCCATCTCGCAAATTGATATTGCCAAAGACAGTACGTTGGCCATGTTGTTGGCTGCCCAACAACGCGGTTGCCAATTGGTATATTTGGAGCCGACCGATATTTTTTATCAAAATGGCACGGTGTTTGGACAAATGCGAGCGTTACAAGTGCAAGACGATGCACAGCATTGGTTTACCTTGAGCACGTTACAAGAGCAACCTTTAGCCAGTTTGGATGTGTTGTTATTGCGCAAAGACCCGCCGTTTAATATGGAATACATTTACCTGACTTATTTGCTGGAATTGGCACAGCAGCAAGGGTTGAAGGTGGTGAATGATCCACGCAGTGTGCGTGATGCTAATGAAAAATTATTCGCGGCTCAATTTCCTCACTGTTGTCCACCAACGTTGGTGACTCGTGATCCGGCGCGGTTGCGTGCGTTTATCGGGCAATACCCGTGTGTGATCGCCAAGCCATTGGATGGCATGGGTGGGCAAAGTATTTTTCGTATTGAACAGCAAGATCCCAATGCTGCGGTGATTTTGGAAACGTTGACGCATCAGGGGCATACCACCGTAATGCTGCAACAATATTTGCCGGAAATTATGACCACCGGTGATAAGCGAATTTTGTTAATCAATGGTGAACCGACCATTGATCATGGGTTGGCGCGTATGCCTCAACCAGGCGATGTCCGTGGTAATTTGGCTGCTGGAGGGCGAGGTATTGCTCAACCACTGACCGAACGTGATCGCTGGTTGTGTCAGCAAGTGGGTCCGACGTTGCGACAAAAAAACTTGATGTTTGTTGGATTGGATGTGATTGGTGATTATATTACTGAAATTAATGTCACCAGCCCAACGTGTATTCGCCAACTTGATGCGCAATGCGGCGCGGATATTGGTGGTGATTTTATTGAGTTTATCCTCACCTTGTTGGATTAATCGCTCTGGCAACTGAAAACCAATGTGGTTTTGTAATCGGTATCGCTTTGGGCGCTGCCAATGTCGTAGCCTTCATTTTGCTTTAAAAAATGACGAGCCATTTGGCTTACTTGACCAAGCGTTTGATCAATCCCTTGATAAACGGTTTGTTCTGAAAGAACAATGAAGCGACGATGGAGACGCTTGCAAGTTTTTTCTGCACGCGACACCGCTCCGTTTCGCGCATCGCTTTCTGAGGTGGATGTGGCAATGGCAGTGTATCGATCATCGCCTTGTGGCAGGATGCTTACGGTTGCATTTCTATGAGAACAGAC